>NZ_JAODYT010000021.1:0-67966 GCF_029834875.1 Pseudomonas sp. GD04158
TGCCGCGGCGCACCGACCTGACCGGCCGCCAGCAGGTTGAGCGCATCGGCATCCCACACCTGAGGCACCGGCAGACCCGCGGCCACCGAAAGCAGGCTGCGGCCCCAGGCATTCTGGCCCAACCCCGGCCCGACCACGCAGACCGTGGCGCGCTCGGCCAGGCCGAGCAGCTGATTGGCCGACGCCAGCGCCGAACACATCACTTCCGGGCGCCGCACCAGCGCCGCCTGCACATGCTCGGGCCGGGTCGCCAGCGACACCAGACCGGCACCGGCGCGTAACGCGCTTTCGGCACTGAGCAGCGCCGCGCCACCCATACCCAGATCGCCACCGACCACCAGCAGGTGGCCGAACTGGCCCTTGTGCGCCAGCGGCGAGCGCGGCGCCAGACGCGGCAGGTTGGCCAGGTCCAGGCGCTGCGCCAGGGCTGGGGCCTGCGCCAGAAGCCGAGGGTCGCCCTGTAGATCGTCGAACTGCAGCTCGCCGCACAACTCAGGGCCGAGACCGGTGAACAGGCCGAGCTTGAGCGCGATGAAGGTCACCGTCACGTCGGCCTGCACCGCCACGCCAAGGCGCGCCCCATGGTAGGCCTGCAGGCCGGACGGGATATCCACCGCCAGCACCGGCAGACCGCTCTGATTGATCATGCGGATGGCCTGGGCATAAGGCTCGCGCACGGGGCCGGCCAGTCCGGTGCCGAGCAGCGCATCGACCAGCACGCCGGCCAGCGGCGCACATTCGCTCCAGGGTCGCACGTCGACTCCGGCGCTGCGCGCCTCGGCACAGGCCTGCGCCGCATCGCCACTCAGCGCCGCCGGCTCGCCCACCGCCAGTACCCGCACCCGCCAGCCGGCGCGTTGAGCCAGCGCCGCGATCAGATAGCCGTCGCCGGCATTGTTGCCGCGCCCGGCCAGCACGGTGATCTCGCCAGCATCCGGCCAGCGCCTGCGCAGCACGCGCCAGGCGGCATGGGCGGCGCGCTGCATCAGTTCGTAGCCGGGGGTGCCGGCAGCGATCAGCGCGGCATCCAGCGCACGCACCTGCTCGGCGCTGTGCAGGCTCAGGGGCAAGGAGGCGGAAAGTGGATGCATGGCTCGCTCGCGGCAGATG
This sequence comes from Pseudomonas sp. GD04158, assembly GCF_029834875.1. NCBI lineage: Bacteria > Pseudomonadati > Pseudomonadota > Gammaproteobacteria > Pseudomonadales > Pseudomonadaceae > Pseudomonas > Pseudomonas sp. GD04158. The sequence goes on from NZ_JAODYT010000021.1 coordinate 1,111, forward strand.
TCTGGCAGAATTATACGCACCTCCATCGCTCGCGCCCGCCTCATGTCCGACCACCGCCTCGACCTCAATGCCCTCGCCCAGTCGATCAAGGACTGGGGCCGTGAGCTGGGCTTCCAGCAGGTCGGCATCGCCGACGTGACGCTGGGTGAGCATGAAGCGCACCTGCAGCGCTGGCTGGCTGCCGGCTATCAGGGCGAGATGGACTACATGGCCGCCCACGGCAGCAAACGTTCGCACCCTGACGAGCTGGTGCCCGGCACCCTGCGCGTGGTGTCGCTGCGCATGGATTACCTGCCCGGCGACACGCAGATGGCCAAACGTCTGGCCGAGCCGGAGAAGGCCTATGTGTCGCGCTATGCGCTGGGCCGCGACTATCACAAGCTGATCCGCAAGCGCCTGCAGCAGTTGGCCGAACGCGTGCAGCAGCAGATCGGTCCGTTCGGCTACCGTGCCTTCGTCGACAGTGCCCCGGTGCTGGAAAAGGCCATTGCTGAAAAGGCCGGCCTGGGCTGGATCGGCAAGAACACCCTGGTGCTCAACCGCAAGGCCGGCAGCTATTTCTTTCTCGGCGAGCTGTTCGTCGACCTGCCGCTGCCGGTGGATGCCGCGCACGGCAGCGAACACTGCGGGCGCTGCACCGCCTGCATGGACATCTGCCCCACCGCCGCCTTCGTCGCCCCCTATGTACTGGATGCGCGGCGCTGCATCTCCTACCTGACCATCGAGCTGAAGGGATCGATACCCGAAGAACTGCGCGCGCCCATCGGCAACCGGGTATTCGGCTGCGACGACTGCCAGATCGTCTGCCCGTGGAACCGCTTCGCCCGGCCCACCGAGCAGGGCGACTTCCAGCCACGCCATGGCCTGGACAATACCGAGCTGGCGGCGCTGTTCTTGTGGACGGAAGAGGAATTTCTCAGCCGCACCGAAGGCTCGCCGCTACGCCGCGCCGGTTACGAGCGCTGGCTGCGCAACCTGGCGGTGGGTCTGGGCAATGCACCTTCGACCATTGCGGTGCTGGAGGCATTGAAGGCGCGGCGCGAGCATCCGTCCGAGCTGGTGCGCGAGCATGTCGAGTGGGCGCTTGGGCGACACCAGCAGTGCGGAAGCACCTAGGGTGCGCCGCGCGCACCGTGAGCCACCACTGGCCGGCCACGCGGTGCGCACGGCGCACCCTACGGAACGATGGTTCTACGCGGTCTGGTGGATAGCAGGCAGGGCCTACACCTTCAGGAAATGCTGACGATAGTGCTTGAGCTCGGCAATCGACTCACGGATATCGTCCAGCGCCTGATGGGTCGCGGTCTTCTGGAAGCTGTCCTTGACCTGCGGCGCCCACATGCCGGCGAGAATCTTCAGCGTCGAGACGTCCAGGTAGCGGTAGTGGAAGTAGGCCTCCAGCGCCGGCATGTACTTGTAGAGGAAGCGGCGATCCTGACCGATGCTGTTGCCACAGATCGGCGACTTGCCCTTCGGTACCCACTGCTCGAGAAAGGCGATGGTCTGCGCCTCGGCCGTCGCCGTGTCGATGCGACTCTCACGCACGCGCTGGGTCAGCCCGCTCTGACCATGGGTGCGGGTGTTCCACTCGTCCATGCCGGCCAGGGTCTCGTCGCTCTGGTGGATGGCGATCACCGGCCCCTCGGCAAGCACGTTCAGCTCGCTGTCGGTGACGATGGTGGCCATTTCGATGATCACGTCCCGCTCCGGCTCCAGGCCGGTCATCTCCAGGTCGATCCAGATCAGGTTGTTGGGGTTCTGCATGATGGGGGCTCCTTGGCTCAGACGCCCAGTTTAACAGGCTGCCGAGAAACTACCTGCTAGCCGATATCCCTGCCCTTCATCTGCCACAGCAGCAAGCGGGTCTGCCGCCCCTCGTTCAGCTCCAGCACCTGGTCGGCCGGCACGCCGGGAATTTCGAAGCTGTTGCTGATCAACCAGCATCCGGCACGCATCTCGGTCCTGGCCTTGGCCCACAGCCGCGGCATGGGCACCGGCGAAAGAAAACAGTAAACGCCGTCGAACTCCGCCAGATCAGTGCGCCACAGGCACTGGTAGCGGATGCTGCAGTTGTCCTGCAGCAGGCAGCGCAGCCAGGCGAGGGCGAACAGCAGGGGTGCGGTTTCCACCCCGACGAAGCGCCCGCGGGGAAACTGCCGCGCCAGGTACAACAGCGTCCCGGCCGTACCACACCCCAGATCGACGAAGCTCGGCGGCTGCTCGCGCTCGGCCAACCATTGTTGCAGTTGCTGCCGGGCTCGGCGCCCGCTGAGGTAGAGCGGCACCTGCTCGCGCAGGCTGTTCCAGTTGACCAGCAGCAACAGCACGAACCCCAGGAGGAACAGCCAGGCCGGCAGTTCGGCACGCTGCACCAGCAGCAAGGCGGGAAGGAACGCCAGGTTGATCCACAGCCACCAGCGCGACAGCCCCAGGCGCCAGCCGATGGCCGCCGCCGCCACGCCTTGCACCAGGCTCACCGCCATCAACGGCAGCGGCCGGCCCAACAACGCCAGCAGGTACACCAACCCCACCACCAGGATGATCGCCAGCCCTTGCGCCAGCATCGCCCGCACCAGCGGCAGACGCGTCACCGCTCCCCCTTGCCCCATCGCTACCCGGCTCCCCGTGACGGCGACCGAATCGCCGCCAGGCGCTCATGCTAAACTCGCCGCGATCGACTCTCCACCACCCGGAAGCTCCATGGCCAAACGCCAACTCAATCGCCGCCAGAACTGGCGTATCGAAAAAATCCAGGGCGAACGCGCTGCCCGCGCCGCCAAGCGCGAATCACGCGCTGTGGAAGCACTGGAAGGCGGCGACCTCGGCCCGGAACAGACCGGACTGGTGATCGCGCATTTCGGCGTGCAGGTGGAAATCGAGGGGCTGCAGGGTGAACTGGCCGGGCGGGTATTCCGCTGCCACCTGCGCGCCAACCTGCCGGCGCTGGTCACCGGCGACCAGGTGGTCTGGCGCCCCGGCAACCAGGGCGATGGCGTGATCGTCGCACAGCTGCCGAGAAGCAGCGAGCTGTGTCGTCCGGACATGCGCGGCCAGCTCAAGCCGGTGGCAGCCAACGTCGATCAGATCGTCATCGTCTTCGCGCCCCTGCCCGAACCGCACGCCAACCTGATCGACCGTTACCTGGTGGCCGCTGAACATGCCGGCATCCGTCCGCTGCTGCTGCTGAACAAGGCCGACCTGATCGACGAGCAGAATCAGGTGGCGCTGGAGGCCCTGCTCAAGGTCTATCGCCAGCTGGGCTATCCCCTGCTGGAAGTTTCGGCGCATCAGGGCGATGGCATGGAGCAGCTGAAGAAGCGCCTGGACGGCCACGTCAGCGTCTTCGTCGGCCAGTCCGGGGTCGGCAAATCGTCACTGGTCAACGGCCTGCTGCCGGGCGTCGACACCCGCGTCGGCGCGCTGTCGGAGCTGACCGGCAAGGGCACCCATACCACCACCACGGCGCGGCTATTCCACTTTCCCGGCGGCGGCCAACTGATCGATTCCCCCGGCATCCGCGAATTCGGCCTGGGCCACGTCAGCCGCGACGATGTGGAGGCTGGTTTCATCGAGTTCCACGACCTGCTCGGGCGCTGCCGTTTCCGCGACTGCAAGCACGACCGCGAGCCCGGTTGCGCGCTGCTACAGGCCCTGGAGGACGGGCGCATTCAGGCGCAGCGCATGGCCAGCTACCGCCACATCCTTGCCAGCCTGCCCGAAGACGATTACTGATTGCCCAGCTGATCGAACTGCAGGGCGCCTTCCTCGAAGATGTTCAGCCGCTCGCGCACCTGGCCGGCCGGCAGCGGTTCGTTCGCCGCGCCGCCCGGTGCGGCGCCGTCGGCCGGAGCGGGCGGCTCTTCGCCACCTTGCTCACCCTCGATGGCACGCTGCGCCTTCTTGGTCAGCACCACGATATCGATGCGCCGATTGACCGGGTTGAAGGGATCGTTGCGATCGAACAGCGCCGAGGAGGCGTAGCCCACCACCCGCGCCACCTGCTCATCGGCATAACCGCCGGCGATCAGCGCACGCCGCGCCGCATTGGCACGGTTGGCTGACAATTCCCAGTTGCCGAAATCGCCACGCCCGACGAAGGGCTTGGCATCGGTATGGCCACTGATGCTGATCTTGTTCGGCACCGCGCGAATGGTGTCGGCCATGGCCAGCAGGATGTCTTCGAAGTAGGGCTGCAGGTTGGCGCTGCCGAGGGCGAACATCGGACGGTTCTCGGCATCCACGATCTGGATGCGCAGGCCGTCCTGGGTGATCTCGAACAGGATCTGATCCTTGAAACGCTGCAGCTCGGGGTTTTCCTCGACCTTGTTCTGCAGCTCCTGCAGCACCAGCTCCAGACGCTCGCGCTCGAGCTTGTCGGCCAGGCTTTCGACCTGGTCGGCGTCGATGTCCACGTCCTGGCTATCGGTCAGGTCCTGGATTTCCGGGTTGAGGGTGCGGTCGGGCGCCGGCGTGGGCGAGCCGCCCAGATCGATGGCGTGCGGGCTGGCGCTCTCGGTAAAGCCGATGGGGTCCTGGAAGTAACCGGAAATGGCCTTCTTCTGCTCCGGCGTGGCCGACGACATCAGCCACATGACCAGAAAGAACGCCATCATGGCGGTGGCGAAGTCGGCGAAGGCGATCTTCCAGGCGCCACCATGATGCCCGCCAGCGTTCTTCTTGACCCGCTTGACGATGATGGGTTGGTTGTTTTCCATGGCTCAGCGTCTCGGCTCAGTTGCCACGCATGGCCTGCTCGAGCTCGCTGAAGCTCGGCCGGTGCGCAGGGAACAGCACCTTGCGCCCGAACTCCACGGCCAGGCTCGGCGGCATGCCGGACGCCGAGGCCACCAGCGTCGCCTTGATCGCCTCGTAAAGGTTCAGCTCTTCCTTGGCGTCATGCTCCAGCGCATTCGACAGCGGGCCGAAGAAGCCATAGGAAGCAAGGATGCCGAGGAAGGTACCGACCAGCGCCGTGGCGACCTTTTCGCCGATCTGCGCGTTGTCCGCCTCGGCGAGGATCGACATGGTGATCACGATACCCAGCACGGCCGCGACGATACCCATGGCCGGCAGGCCGTCGGCGATCTTGGCCACCGCATGGGCCGGATGCTCCACCTCCTCCTTGAGGCTGGCCAGCTCCATGTCGAACAGGCCTTCCAGCTCGTGGGGGGCCATGTTGCCGGAGGACATGATGCGCAGGTAATCGCAGATGAACGCCGTCATCCGCGCATCCTTGAGCACGCCGGGGTACTTGCTGAAGATCGGGCTGGCGTTGGGGTCCTCGACGTCCGCCTCGATGGCCATCATGCCCTCGCGGCGGCTCTTGTTGAGGATCTCGTAGAGCAGCTTGAGCACTTCCAGATAGTAGGTATGGGTGAAGCGGGTGCCGAACATGCTCAGCGACTTCTTGAACACCGTCATGAACATGCTGCCCGGGTTGGCCTGGAGGAAGCCCCCCAGGGCCGCCCCGCCGATGATCAAAACCTCGAAGGGATGGACCAGTGCCATCAGTTGACCACCGGAGAGAACGAAGCCGCCGAACACGCACGCAAACACGACGACGATGCCTATGATTTTGACCATAAAGAAGTACTTATGAACTCAAGAAAGAAGGTTATTAAAAACAGCCCTTCTAATTATCGGAACTTATACGCCAGACTATAGCCAGTTAAGGTCAAAAGCCAGATCGGCTCAACCCACATGTCGACGCCAAAGCCCTTGCCACGCACCCTCGACGCCTGGTTGCAACAGCTGGGCAAGCTGCCCCTGCCAATCGAGCAGGAGCAGCATGCGCGCTTGCGTCGCACCCTGAGCGACAGCCGCCGCACCTGGCGCGAGATAGCCGAAGCCATCGAGCTCAGCCCTTCCTTCGCCCTGCAGGTGTTGCGCGAAGCCAACCAGTCGGGCAGCAGCCTCAGCGCCCCCGCCGACAGCCTGGAAACCGCGTTGTCACGTCTCGGCCTGAGTCGCTGCGAAGCGCTGCTCAATCAGGCACCCGCCCTGCCGGAAAACGACATTCCCCTGGCGTTGCGACAGATCCTGCTGATCAGCCAGCACGCCAGCCAGCAGGCCCGCGGCCTGTTCGGCGCCCGGCTGGCGCGCCTGTGGAACGAGCTGCACGGCTGCAGCCTGCTGTTTCTGGCGCCGCTCTGGCCCTTGCTGTGCGCCCATCCCCAGCTGTTCGAGGCCTGGGAGCAGCGCATTCTGCTCAAGGGCGAGCGTCCCGCACGGGTCGAGCAGGAACTGCTCGGCGTTCCGCTGATTCATCTGTGCATCAAGCTGGCGGAGCGCTGGCGCCTGCCGGAATGGATCGTTCAAGGCTACCGCCTGCTGGAACGCGACCGACGCCTGCTGGTCAAGGCGCTGCATATCGCCCGCGACAACGAACACCCGCTGCATCAGCAACAATTGCTCGACGCCGATATCCCGCTGCGCCGCTGGCTGACCCAGCCGAGCAACTGCGTGCTGCTGGCCAACGGCCTGGCGGTATCGGCCCACCACGCCTGGGACACGCCGCACAGCCTGCGCTGGCAACGCCTGACCGGCCTCTATCTGCAGTTGCCGCTGAGCGAACTGCAACAGGAGGTGCACCAGCATGCAGTGAGCAGTGCGCGCCTGATCCACGACGCCGCACTCTGGCACCCGGCCGAGGCTCTGCTCTGGCCCTGGGACGCGCACCGCCTGAAGCCCGCGCCGACTCCAGCGGCCATCCCCAAGCGCGACCATCTCGCCGCCTGGCGCGAGCACTGCGCGCGCCTGCTTGCCGACCCCAGCAGCTTCGCCAACGTGCCGCAACTGACCGCCTGCGCCCGCGATGCGCTGCAGGCCTGCGGCCTCAAGCGCGTACTGCTGCTGCTCGCCGACCGCCAGCACAGTCGCCTGCAGGCCCAGCAGCAGGCCGGCCTCGGCCCCGACGCAGCAACCCTGACCCTGGACCCGGCGCATAGCCAGGTCCTGCGCCGCCTGCTCAGCGAGCCCGGCCAGCTGCGCCTGAGCCCGGCCAATGTCGCGCAGTTCTCGGCGTTGCTGCCGGGCAATCTCAAGGCCCTGTTCCCCAGCGAACACCTGCTGCTGCGCTCGCTGGCCAACAACGGCCGAGTGGTGATGCTGCTGGTCGCCGACCAGGGCGGGCAGCCGCTCAACGAGCTCAGCCTGCAGGCCTTCGCCAAGACCGTGCAGTGCATCGAGCGCGCCCTGGCCAGCTTCTCCAGACGCGCGCGCTGACGCGGGCGGGTAACGCGACGCGCGCTTTCCGCTACAATCGACCTCTTTTCATACGAGGAGGCCGCCATGTCCGCCTTCGACAATCTGCCCCTGGTCATCGAGCCCGCCGAACTGGCCGAGCGCCTGGACGCCGCCGACCTGATCCTGCTCGATCTCAGCGGCGCCGCACGCTATGCCGCCGGGCACATTCCCGGCGCCCGCTGGGTCGATGCCAAGCGCACGCAGCTGGGCCAGCCACCGGCGCCCGGCCTGCTGCCGCAACGAGACCAGCTCGAAGCGCTGTTCTCCGACATAGGCCATCGACCGGACGCCACCTACGTGGTCTACGACGACGAGGGCGGTCCCTGGGCCGGACGATTCATCTGGCTGCTCGACGTGATCGGCCACACCCGCTACCACTTCCTCAACGGCGGCTTGCATGCCTGGATCGGCGAAGGACGCGAGCTGAGCCAGGAAACGCCCCCTGTGCAGCGCAGCCAGCCGTCGCTGACCCTGCATGAGCAGCCCACCGCGACGCGGGACTATCTCCAGTCGCGCCTGGGCGCCAGCGATCTGGCCATCTGGGACGTACGCGGCGCCGACGAGTACCGCGGCGAGAAGCTGAGCTCGGCGCGCGGCGGACACATCCCCGGCGCCGTCAACTTCGAATGGACCGCCGGCATGGACCCGCAGCGCCACCTGCGCATCCGCACGGACATCGCCGACGTCCTGCAGGATCTGGGCATCACCCCGGACAAGGAAGTGATCACCCACTGCCAGACCCATCGCCGCTCCGGCTTCACCTACGTGGTGGCCAAGGCGCTGGGCTATCCCAGAGTGAAGGCCTACGCCGGCTCTTGGGCCGAGTGGGGCAACCTGCCCGACACCCCCATCGAACGCTGAGCCGCATCGCCCATTCGCTGCATGCCGGCAACGACCTTACCCCTCAAGGACACATGATGAAACAACGTCTGTTCATTCTCAGCCAGTACCTGCTTCCCCATCACCTGCTGTCGCGCCTGATCGGCTGCGTCGCCGAGTGCCGTATCGGCTGGCTGAAGAATCGTCTGATCGCCTGGTTCGCCAAGCAGTATCGGGTCGACATGAGCGAAGCCCAGGTCGAGGACCTGAGCGCTTACGAACACTTCAACGCCTTCTTCACCCGCGCGCTGAAAGAGGGTACGCGTCCTCTGGACGAGACCCCCGGCGCCATTCTCTGCCCGGCCGACGGCGCGATCAGCCAACTCGGCGTCATCGAACACGGTCGCCTGTTCCAGGCCAAGGGCCACAGCTTCAGCGCCACCGAGCTGCTCGGCGGCGATGCCGAACGCGCCGCGCCCTTCATGGGCGGCCAGTTCGCCACCGTGTACCTGTCGCCCAAGGACTATCACCGCGTGCATATGCCGCTGGCCGGCACGCTGAAGGAAATGGTCTACGTGCCGGGGCGCCTGTTCTCGGTCAACCAGACCACGGCAGAGAACGTACCGGAACTGTTCGCCCGCAACGAGCGGGTGGTCTGCCTGTTCGACACCGATCGCGGCCCGATGGCCGTGGTGCTGGTCGGCGCGATGATCGTCGCCAGCGTGGAGACCGTGTGGGCCGGCCTGGTCACTCCGCCCAAGCGCGAGCTGAAGAGCACACGCTATGACGCCGAGTCGCGCGGACCTATCGAGCTGGCCAAGGGCGCTGAGCTGGGTCGTTTCAAACTGGGCTCCACCGCCATCGTGCTGTTCGGTCCGCAGCAGGTGCAGTGGGCCGAGGAACTGACCGCCGGCAGCACGGTGCGCATGGGCCAGCTGCTGGGCAACGCGCAGCTCTGAACGATCAGGGAAACTGAACCCGAAGATCGACCATCTGGTCATAGAGCCGTACTCTGGCGAGGCAGCCCTACCCGAGGACGGGCTGCCAGCGCAGCTAGATGCTGCTAGAGTTCGAAAGACTATTACTAGAGCCGCTTGCTTTGCGTGGCCGGAGTATCCGAGTTTGATGGATAAACAGAGTCCCCACCTTCAGTTGTTGCGCGTTCCCACACCGAGCAAGCAAAGCCTCAGCTTCTGCGACGGCAGCCCCCGCGATCTCAAGCGCTGGATCGCCGGTCTGCCCAAGGCGAACATCGGTGAAACCGCGCGCCAGCTGTACCAGAGCCTGGTGGAACTCAACCAACTCCTCACCCCTTCGGAAAACCGCCTGCAACTGCTGGAGCTGCTGCGCCCGGAAGTGAACTTCGTCTGCCAGCACCTGGAGCGGCACTTCCTCAATCAGGCCATCGTGCTCGACGAACGCCCGCGCAAGGTCGCCAACCTGTGCCAGGCCCTGCAGAACCATCTGGCCGTCGGCTACAAGCTGATTATCTCCCGCGCCATGACCCGCAGTGGCAAGGATCGCGACCAGTTGCTCGCCATCGCCCTGCAGCGTGCCAGCCATAGCCTGTGCAGCCCGCTGATTCGCGCCAGCCAGCTGTACTGCCCGGTACCCGAAGGACTCTGGCTGGAGCTGCACCAGCTGTACCAGATCGCTCTCGAGCAGCGCCTGCAGCGCCAGGTCATCCGCGACCCGCTGGCGCGCCACACCCAGGGCCTGAGCACCGAGCAGACCTACGTGACGGCGCTGCTGCTCGGCTGCGCCCGCACCAACCAGATGCGCCAGAGCGGCATCGCCCGCCTGGCAGAAGCGCTGGAACCCTGGAGCGCACTGATCAAGCTGCAACCGGGCGACCAGCCCGGCAGCCTGTTCGTCCTCGCCCCCCAGGTCGACGGCCCGCCGCGCTATCGCTCGCTGTATCAGAGCGGCGAGCTGCACAACCTGCTGGGCATCGATACGCAGCCCCTGGTCGATGCACTCAAGGAGTACCTGGAACTGCCGGAAGACCAGCGCAGCAAATCGCGCCTGCTGATAGCGGAGGGCATTAGTCTCGACTTGCTGCAGCACGTGGCCGCTGCCTGGGGCGATATCGCCGAGCGCACCTTCCAGCGCACCCCGGGGCAGGGCAATCTGACACTATGCATTGGCATGACGGCGCTGCACTTCTTCCTCTCGGGACGCCGCTCCTTCGCCGAGATGCTAAAGCGTCCGGTCGAGGTCGGCGCAGCGGTGTTCAAACCCGCTACCGGCGAGCCCGATGTCTGGTCCAATGCCTTCGACGCCCAACGCAACGCGGCCGACGAGATCCATTTCGAGGAAATCCAGTACACCAAGGTGACGCCCGGCGAGCAGGCGCAGCCCGAGAGCAATGGCGAGAGCTACCCCACCTATCCGCTGGCCATCGTCAATCACAGCCCCGGCGGCTACTGCCTGTCCTGGCCCAAGGAAGTGCCCAGCCAGCTGCAGGCCGGTGAACTGCTGGGCGTACAGGACAACCCAAACCAGGCCTGGAGCGTGGCGATCGTGCGCTGGATCCGCCAGGTCCGCGGTGGCGGCACGCAGATGGGCATCGAACTGATCGCACCGCATGCACAGCCCTGCGGCCTGCAGCTGCTGCGCAAGGCCGAACAGAGCAGCCAGTACCTGCGTGCCCTGCTGCTGCCGGAGATCAGCGCCATCTCGCGCCCCGCCAGCCTCATCACTCCCCGCCTGCCCTTCCAGGAAGGCAGCAAGGTGCTGATCAACGACCAGGGCGAGGAACACCGCGCGGTGCTGATGCGCAAGCAGGTCAGCAGCGGCAGTTTCAGCCAGTTCGAGTATCGTCGGGTGGGCGATGACGAGGGCGCTGCCGGGAAGCCGGTCACAGCCTCGCAAAGCGAGAAGCCTGCCGGGGAGGAAGATTTTGACTCACTCTGGAAGTCGCTGTAGGCTGCGGCCAACTCACCATTTGTCGCCTTTTCGCGCCCGTTCGGCGCGGTATTGACCCCCACCTATGGCCATCGAAAAGAAAACCATCCGCCTGCTGATTCTCGAGGATTCGCAGAACGAAGCCGAGCGCCTGGTCAGTCTGTTCCGCAACGCCGGGCATGCCACGCGCGTGCATCGCCTGACCTCCAGCGAAGACCTGGCCGAAACCCTGCAACAGACCTGGGATCTGCTGATCTGCGCGCCCAGCAGCGAACAGCTCGACCCCAGCGAAGCCATCAGCGCCATTCGCCGCCAGGCCAAGGACATTCCGGTGGTGCAGCTGGTGGACGGCAACGACTCGGAGAGCATCACCGAAGCGCTGCTGTTCGGCGCCCAGGATGCCCTGCCCCAGGGTGAAGACGAACGCCTGGTGCTGGTGGCCAAACGCGAGCTGGCCAACCTCGAGGAACGCCGCGCCCGCCGCGCCGCCGAAGTCGCGCTGCGCGAGGCGGAAAAACGCTGCCAGCTGCTGCTGGAAAGTTCGGTCGACGCCATCACCTACGTCCACGACGGCATGCATATCTACGCCAACCGCGCCTATCTCGAGCTGTTCGGCTACGAGGATGGCGAAGAACTGGAAGGCATGCCGATGATCGACCTGATCGCCAGTGCCGATCAGGGTGCCTTCAAGGACTTCCTGAAGAACTACCAGAGCGCCGAAGGCAATGCCGAACTGAACTGCCAGGGCGTACGCGCCGACGGCAGCAGCTTCCCGGCGCAGATGAGCTTCTCCCCGGCCACCTATGATGGCGAACCTTGCATCCAGGTGGTGATCCGCGCGGAAACTTCCAACGCTGAGCTGGAAGAGAAACTGCGCGAGATCAGCAGCCAGGACCTGGTCACCGGCCTGTTCAACCGCAGCCACTTCCTCGAGCTGATGGATGGCGCCGCCGAGCGCGCCGTCAGCACCGGTCAGCCTTCGACCCTCGCCTATATCCGCGTCGACCGCTACGCCAGCCTGCAAGGCGAGATCGGCCTGGCCGGCATCGACCTGCTGCTGACCGACCTGGCCGGCCTGCTGCGCGCGCATTTCCCGGCCGACACCCAGCTGGCCCGCTTCGGTGACGACGTGTTCTCCGCACTGCTGCCTGGGCAGACGCCCGAACAGTGTCAGGCCAGCCTGGCGGCACTGCTGAAGAAAGTCGAAGGCCATCTGTTCGATGTCAGCGGGCGTACCGCGCAGACCACCCTGTCGGTCGGCGTCGCCGGCCTCAGCGAGAAGACTGCCAAGGCCCAGGAAGTCGTCGAACGCGCCCACCGTTGCGCCGACGAACTCACCAATGGCAATGCCATCAAGCTGTTCAACCCGGCCGACGAGCTGGCCGCCGCCGCCAGCCGCGGCAACCTGCTGGCGATGGTGCAGCAGGCGCTGGAGAACAACAGCTTCCGCCTGCTGTTCCAGCCGATCATCAGTCTGCGCGGCGACGCCAACGAGCATTACGAGGTGCTGCTGCGCCTGCTCAGCCCGCAGGGCGAAGAGGTGCCGCCGATGGAATTCCTCGCCGCCGCCAAGGAAGCCGGCCTGGGCGAGAAGATCGACCGCTGGGTGATCCTCAATTCGATCAAGCTGCTCGCCGACCATCGCACCAAGGGCCACAACACCCGACTGTTCGTGCACCTGTCCAGCGCCAGCCTGCAGGACCAGACCCTGCTGCCGTGGCTCAGTGTCGCGCTCAAGGCCGCCCGCCTGCCCTCCGACGCGCTGGTGTTCCAGTTCAGCGAACCGGACGCCATCGCCTACCTCAAGCAGGCGAAGGCCCTGACCCAGGGTCTGGCCGAACTGCACTGCAAGGTGGCGCTGAGCCAGTTCGGCTGCGCGCTGAACCCGTTCAATACGCTGAAGCACCTGCACGTGGATTTCGTCAAGATCGACGGGTCCTTCTCCCAGGACCTGGGCAACGCCGACAATCAGGAAGCGCTGAAGACATTGCTCAGCAGTCTGCATGCGCAGGCCAAGCTGACCATCGTGCCCTTCGTCGAAAGCGCCAGCGTGCTGGCCACACTGTGGCAGGCCGGGGTCAACTTCATCCAGGGCTACTACCTGCAGGGCCCGAGCCAGTCGATGGACTACGACTTCTCCGCCGGCGACGAATGATGCCGCGCAAACGAAAAAGCCGCCCGAGGGCGGCTTTTTCGTTTGTTTGGTCTTACTCCTGGCCTTCGCGATCGCGGAAACCCAGCAGGTAGAGAATGCCATCCAGGCCCAGGGTGGAGATCGCCTGCTTGGCGGACTGCTTGACCAGCGGCTTGGCGCGGAAGGCCACACCCAGGCCGGCCAGCCCGAGCATCGGCAGATCGTTGGCGCCGTCACCCACGGCGATGGTCTGTTCCAGCTGCAAGCCTTCCTTCTGCGCCAACTCGCGCAACAGATCGGCCTTGCGCTGGGCATCGACGATGGGCTCGACGGCCACGCCGGTGACCTTGCCGTTCTCGATCTGCAGCTCGTTGGCGAACACGTAGTCGATGCCCAGCTTGGCCTGCAGCTGCTTGGCGAAATAGGTAAAGCCACCGGAGAGAATCGCGGTCTTGTAACCCAGGCGCTTGAGCTCGGCGAACAGCACCTCGGCCCCCTCGGTCAGACGCAGGGACGCGCCGATCTCCTCGAGCACGTCCTCCGACAAGCCCTGCAGCAGGCCCAGACGCTCCTTGAAGCTGGCGCGGAAGTCCAACTCGCCGCGCATGGCGCGCTCGGTGATTTCCGCCACCTGCTCACCCACGCCGGCAGCCTTGGCCAGCTCGTCGATCACCTCGGCCTCGATCAGCGTCGAATCCATGTCGAACACGGCCAGGCGGCGGTTGCGGCGGAACACCGAGTCGCGCTGGAAGGCGATATCGACGTTGAGCTCTTGGGCCACGCTGAGGAATTCGGCGCGCAACGCCGCCGGGTCGGCCGGCTCGCCGCGGACGGAAAACTCGATGCAGCCCTTGCCCTGTTCGGCCGGCATGTCCAGTGGCATGCGTCCGGAAAGACGGTCGATATGATCGATGTTGAGGCCGTACTTGGCGGTGATGGCGCTGACCCGCTGCAACTGTTCGGCGCTGACCTTGCGCGTCAGCAGGGTGACGATATGGCGGGCCTTGCCCTGGCCGCCCACCCACTGGCGATAGTCGTCTTCGGAAACCGGGGTGAAGCGCACCTGCTGATCGAGCTCGTAGGCGGTGAACAGCAGGTCCTTGAGCACGGCCTGGGAGCGGCCGTTGTCGGGAATTTCGATGAGGATGCCGAACGACAGGGTGTCGTGGATCACCGCCTGACCGATGTCGAGGATATTCACCCCACCCTGGGCCAGTACGCCGGTGATGGCCGCGGTGAGTCCGGGGCGATCTTCGCCGGTGATATTGATCAGGACGATTTCGCGCAAGACGCGCCCTCCGCAGCAGACGAGTTGAGGCCGGGCAACGGCGAATGGGCCACCGACCGACGAAAAGGCGCACATTCTACCCAGTTTCCCCCTTCTCCGGGCAGTCGCGCGCTTTGCCCGCTCCAGGCCGCTCGCTATACTGCGCGGCATCTTCAGTCGACAAGAGCCGTGCTCTGTGAACCGGCCCGCGCCCGTCAAACCCGACAACTTCTTCATCATGATCTTCCACGCGCTGCGTCAGCGGCGGGTGCCCCTGGTGCTGCGCATCGCCAGCCACAGCCTGCTGCTGGTGGCCCTGGCCATGCTCATCTATGCCTGGGTCATGGGCATGCAGTTCAAGCAGGCCATGCAGCAGCAGGCCGACGCACTGGGGCAGGCACTGATCACCCAGACGGCGGCCTCGGCCACCGAGCTGCTGGTGTCCAACGACATCCTCAGCCTCAACGTGCTGCTGAACAACCTGGCGAAGAACCCGCTGGTGGCGCACGCGGCGATCTACAGCGTGGACAACCGCATTCTCGCCGAAGCCGGCGCGCGCCCGACACGCAGCGTGCTGGGCGAGACCGAGGGCCTGTACTCCACGCCCATCACCTTCCAGGAGGTGATCGCCGGGCAACTGCGCATCAGCCTGGACATGGGCCAGTTCCAGCAGCCGATGACCATCAGCCTGCAGAGCATGGGCATTCTCAGCCTGATCCTGCTGGCGCTGACCCTGTCGCTGAGCATGCGCCTGGGCCGGCATATCTCCACGCCGCTGCTGCAGATGCGGCTGTGGCTGCGCGACCCGGACGACCCGGCCCCCGGCGCCGGACGCAACGACGAAATCGGCGATCTGGCGCGCCAGCTGCAGGCGCGACTGGTGCCGGAAAAGCCGGAAGCCGAGCCGGAATTGGACGATGAGCCGGTCTTCGAAGAGGACGAAAGCTACCTGGACGAGCCGGACGACGGCGCCTTCGTCGAGCTCGACGAGGAGGCCGAGGTCAGCGAGCGGGCGTTCGATGAATACGACCTCGACGCTGCCGACGACGAACCGCTCAAGCCCTGGCCCGAGGCCATCGAGCCGGACGATCCCTTTGCCGAGCTGAACGACGAGCCGGCGGCGCCTGCCCCAGCGGCCAAGGCTCCGCGCCAGGTGCAGGCCAGTGCCGTGCTGGCCATCCAGCTCGGCGCTCAGGAGCAGCTGCGCCGCCTGCCGCGCACGCGCCTGCTGGACCTGCTGGAGCGCTACCGCGGCTGCCTGGAGCAGGCGGCTGCGCTGTACCAGGGCCAACTGCACACGCTCAAGGACGGCAGCAGCCTGATGCTGTTCCATGAGAGCGAGTGCGGCGAGGACTATCTGACCCACGCCATCTGCTGTGGCGAGCTGATGCGTGCGCTCGGCCATGCCCTGCAGATCGAGGTTGCCGACAGCGGCATTACCCTGCAGCTGCAATTGGGTCTGACCCTGGGCAGCGATCTGGAGGAGCTGGGTCAGGCCGAGCTGCTGCTGAGCGACAGCGCGCTGGATGCCCTGGCCCTGTCGCAACACAGCCGCAACCTGCTGCTGGTGGAACAGCGCGTCGCCCAGGATGCCCTGGCCAGACAGCGCGCACGCATCCGCCCGATCGCCAGCCCGGAAGGCGCCAGTTGCGTCGAGCGCCTGCTCGACCCCTACCCGGCGCTGCTGGAGCGGCAACTGACGCGCATGCACGAAAGCCGGGCGCACTGACGGACGGCTCAGGTATGGTGCGCACGGCGCACCCTACGACGCGACGCTACGGCCCGTAGGGTGCGCCATGCGCACCAGCGCTCCCCAAGAGATATGCCCTACGACGCACCGACCAGCGCCCGCCGCGGCTGCGGCTGCGGCTGCGGCTGCACACCGCAGCGGCGCAGCCAGTCCTTCCAGCGCACACGCTCGTCACGCACCAGCCAGCCGTCCTGCTCGGCAAAACTCTCCGACAGCCACAAGCCGCGCGTATTGGCCGGCAGCAGCTCGCCCTTGCGCAGGGTGAACAGCCCGCCATTGGGTACCCCACGCTGCAGGGCCAGCAGGTAGATATCCGGGCGGCGGCGCTCCAGTCGCGCCACCAGTTGCCCGTCCTCGAGGCACTCGTCGACGTGAAACAGGCTCAGCTGACGGGCATCGCGCGGCAGCTCCAGGCTCAGGTCATAGACCAGCTGCAGCGAGGCGGTGGGCAGGTGCACGTAGGCCCGCGGGCGTTCCAGCAGGGTGAGATTGCCGCATTGCACCGGACGCGCCGCGCCGGACAGCGGGCTCAGGCGAAAATGACTGGCCTCGCGGTAGCGCAGCGCGCCCTGATAGGGCGTCGG
The DNA here is from genome assembly GCF_029834875.1 of Pseudomonas sp. GD04158. Lineage (NCBI taxonomy): Bacteria > Pseudomonadati > Pseudomonadota > Gammaproteobacteria > Pseudomonadales > Pseudomonadaceae > Pseudomonas > Pseudomonas sp. GD04158. The sequence goes on from NZ_JAODYT010000021.1 coordinate 17,817, forward strand.
CAGCCAGGTATCGGCGAAGCGCCCGGACAACCAGCCGTCAGCACTCTCCAGCAGGCACTCCTCGGCCACCTCCTGAATGGCGGTGAGCAATGGCAGGTTGAGTTCATGTGCTGGCACGTAACCGGAGATCAGCTTGAGCACGGTGTCGCCCCGATCAGGACGGCGCTGACGCACCAGCAGCCAGTAGTCACGCCCCTGCAGGCGCAAGGTCAGGCGCACCGAGACGCCAAGGTTGGCCAGCTCCACGGCAAAGCGCGAGCTGTCCGCCACCTCTACCGGGCGGCGCCGCTCGAGCATCTGGCGGAAGTTCAGCGGCTGCCCCAGGCTCTGGTATCGCAGCCCGTCCGGTCCGGCCTCGACGAACAACGGCAGGGTCTTGAAGTTACTCGGGTCCTTGCGGATCAGCGTACGCGGCATCTCGACTCCTTCATCCGGCTGGTCATGCCCCCGGCCAGGCAGCCGGGATCCATGCGTGGGTCAGGGTGAAGCGAAAACGGCTCAAGGCTGCCCCAAGCACAGCGCCCAGCACAACCCGAGCCTGTAAGAGGACGTGACGACTCAGCAGATGTCCTGCAGCACCGCCGCGGCGGTGGCCACGTTGGCCGCCAGATGGGCCGGGTTGATGGTACCGACGATGGCACTGCTGACCCCCGGGTGATCGAAGATCAGCTCGAAGCTGGCACGCACCGGATCGACACCCTCGGCCAGGCAGGCGTGCCCGCTGGCCAGGGCCTTCTTGATCAGAATGCCCTTGGCGTGACTGGCAGCGTAGTCCAGCACCGGCTTTTCGCCCTGCTCGCTCAGGTTATAGGTGACCATGGCGCAGTCGCCCAGTTCCAGCGCCAGCAGCCCGCCCTCGACCGTCTTGCCGGAGAGGCCATAGGCGAGGATCTTGCCCTCGCGCTTGAGCGAGGCCAGCGTCTCGTACACCCCCGTATCGCGCAGCACGCTGAGGTCGTTGCCATCGGAATGCACCAGCAGCAGGTCGATGCGGTCCGTCTGCAGACGCTTGAGGCTGCGCTCCACCGACAGCCGCGTGTGTGCCGGGGAGAAATCGAAGTGCGACTGGCCGCCCTCGAATTCCTCGCCCGTCTTGCTGACGATCACCCACTCATCGCGCTGACCACGCAGCAGCGGGCCGAGACGCTGCTCGCTGATACCGTAGGCCGGAGCGGTGTCGATCAGGTTGATGCCCAGCTCGCGGGCCTGGCGCAGCAGGGCCGAGGCCCGGGCATCGTCTGGGATGGTGAAGCCGTTGGGGTATTTGACGCCCTGATCACGACCGAGCTTGACCGTACCGAGGCCAAGCGGCGAGACCATCAGGCCGGTGGAACCCAGCGGGCGGTGCAGGTCGTGCAATGTGCTTTTCATGGCAGCAGTGCCTCCCAGATCGGCTGACCCAGCGCCGGGCGCGGCAGCTCCGGCAGCGGCGCATGAGTGGCCGGCTGCACCCCGTCGCGCTGCAGGCTCGCCAGCACGCGATCGGCGAAGTCCGGCGCCAGCGCCAGCTTGGTCGGCCAGCCCACCAGCAGGCGCTGCTGCTCGGCGAGAAAGGCGTTGTCCGGCCGTACCAGGCCGGACTGCGCGGGCTCGGCACGGTCCACGCGCAACGTGGCCCAGCGCGTCTGGCTCTGATCGACCCAGGGCAGCAACGCCGCCATTTCCTTCTGCGCCGCCTGAATCTGCGCCGACTCGTCACGGGCCACGCCATCGGCCTCGGCCAGATCGCCGCCGAGGTACCAGACCCACTGGCCATCGGCCGCCGGATGGGTGGTGACGGTCACCCGCGGCTTCGGCCCGCCGCCGAGACAATGGGCGTAAAGCGGTTTCAGCGCCGGCCCCTTGGCCAGCACCATGTGCAGCGGACGCAACTGCTGCGCCGGCTGCTCGACACCCAGCGCAGCGAGCAGTGCGGCGTTGCCGGCGCCGGCACTCAGCACCACTCGCTGCGCACGGATCTCGCGGCCATCGACGATCAGGCCACACAGCTCGCCGTCTTCGCGCAGCGGCTCGATCTGCCGCGCGGCGAGCAAGCCATCGCCAGCCAGCTCGGCCAGACGGGCGATCAGGCTGGGCACGTCGAGCACCAGCTCGGCCAGGCGATAGACCTTGCCCTTGAATTTCGGATGCTGCAAAGCCGGTGGCAGCTGCTCGCCCTTGACCTGATCGACGCGCCCGCGCACGGCCTTGCTGGCGAAGAAGCTGGTGAGGTTGCCGGCCAGGGTGCCTGGCGACCACAGGTAATGGGCATCGGACAGAATGCGCACGCCGGCGAGGTTCAGCTCGCCCGTGCCGGCCAGCGCCTCGCGCCAGCGGCGCGGCATGTCGGCGATGGCCTCGGAGGCGCCGGTGAGCGCACCGTGCAGCGCATACTTGGCACCGCCATGAATGATGCCCTGCGACTTCAGGCTCTGCCCGCCGCCCAGGCTGCCGCACTCCACCAGCACGGTGGCGAAGCCCTGCTGGCGCAGACGCGCATTGAGCCAGAGGCCGGCGATACCGCCGCCGACGATCAGGACATCGGTGCTGAGAGACTGGGACATGAACGGGCCTCGGCGAAAAAACAGGCGCGCAGTATAACCCGTCAGCCTCCTCGGCCGCGGCCGATCAGTGCCCGGTCGATTGCGAGAACAGCTGAATCACCACCACCCCGCTGACGATCAACCCCATGCCGAGCACGGCCGGCAGGTCGAGCTTCTGCTGGTAGAGAAACAGCGCGGCGATGCTGACCAGCACGATGCCCAGGCCGGCCCAGATGGCGTAGGCGATGCCCACCGGAATGGTGCGCACCACCAGGGTCAGCATCCAGAAGGCGATCGCGTAACCGCCCACCACCAGCAGCAACGGCAACGGCTTGCTGAAGCCGTCGATGGCCTTCATCGAGGTGGTGGCGACCACTTCGGCGGCGATGGCAATGGCGAGGTAGAGGTATCCGGGCATGATGGCGACTCCTGAAACATGGCGCGATTCTAAGCAATTCGGCGATGGGATAAAGTCATTACCTATCTACTATGAAGATAGGCCAGCCATGAACTGGAACCTCGACCAGCTGCATCTGTTCGTGCGCACCGCCGAATGCCGTTCCTTTTCCGCGGTGGCGCGGGAAACCGGGCGCGCGCAGTCGGCGGTCAGCACCGCCATCGCCCTGCTCGAAACCGATCTCGGCGTCACCCTGTTCGAGCGCAGCAGCGGACGCCAGCCGCGCCTGACCGAAGCGGGAACGGCGCTGCTGGAGGAAGCACGCAGCGTGCTGCAGCAGTGCCAGCGCCTGGATGGCCGCGCGCTGGGCCTGGCCCGTGGCGAGGAGGCACGCCTGCGCCTGGCGCAGGATGAGGCCATGCCCTACCAGCCGGTGCTGGCCAGCCTGGAGGCGCTGGCCAATGCCTTTCCCCTGCTCGAGGTTCAGCTTTCCAGCGGCGCCCAGGGCGACGTGGCGCGCAAGCTGCTGCAGCACCAGGCGGATCTCGGCCTGCTGTTTCATCACGAGCAGATGCCGCGGGAACTGGAGAGCCAGCGCCTGGGCACCATCGAAATGGTCACGGTGTGCAGCCCGCAGCATCCGTTGGCGCGGCTCGATTCGGTGGAACGACGCGACCTGGCCGAGCATCGCCAACTGCTGATGACGCCGCAGGACAGCCACTATCCGGGCGGCGAGCAGATCAGCCCGCTGGTGTGGCGCGCCGACAGCTTCTACGTGATGGCCGAGCTGGTGATCCGCAGCGTCGGCTGGGCCTGGCTGCCGCGTCACGTGGCGCAGTACCCGACCTATCAGGGCCACCTGCAGGAACTGCGCAGCGACTGGGCACCGCTGCCGCTGGTGGTGGAACTGGTATGGCGCCGCGACGGCGCCCTCGGCCCTGCGGCCAGCTGGCTGGCCGACTGCCTGGCGCAGGAGCTGCTGCGCCCGCAGACCTGATCGCACTTCCAGGCTCAGGCTGGCGACGCTAAGCTGCGCGCCCATGAACAGATACCTCTATACCCTGCTGCTGCACCTGGCCCTGCCTCTGATCGCCCTGCGCCTGGCCTTGCGTGCGCGCAAGGCACCCGCCTATGCGCGGCGCGTTCGGGAGCGCTTCTCCTTCGGCCTGCCGGCGATGAAGCCGGGCGGCATCTGGGTGCATGCCGTATCGGTGGGCGAAAGCATCGCCGCCGCGCCAATGATCCGCGCGCTGCAGGCGCATTATCCGGACCTGCCGATCACCGTCACCTGCATGACGCCGACCGGCTCCGAACGCATCCAGGCGCTGTTCGGCGACAGCGTGCAGCACTGCTACCTGCCCTACGATCTGCCCTGGGCCGCGTCGCGTTTTCTCCAGCGCGTGCAACCACGCCTGGCGGTGGTGATGGAAACCGAACTGTGGCCCAACCATATCCACCAGTGCGCCAAACGCGGCATTCCCGTAGCCCTGGCCAATGCGCGGCTGTCGCAGCGTTCGGCACGCGGTTATGCGCGCTTGCGCAAACTCACCGCGCCGATGCTCGCCGAGCTGTCGCTGATCGCGGTGCAGACCCAGGCCGAGGCCGAGCGCTTTCTCGATCTGGGCGCACGCCCGAACTGCGTGGAGGTGACCGGCTCGATCAAGTTCGACCTGAAGATCGATGCCGAGCTGCCCCGCCGCGCCAGCGAACTGCGCCACCAGTGGCAGGCCGAGCGGCGCCCGCTGTGGATCGCCGCCAGCACCCACGCCGGCGAAGACGAGATCATCCTGGCCGCCCATCGGCAGCTCCTGCTCGCCAGGCCGGACGCCCTGCTGATCCTGGTGCCGCGCCACCCCGAGCGCTTCAACGCGGTGCATGAGCTGTGCCTGAACCTGGGCCTGACGACGCGCCGGCGCTCCAGCGGCGAAGCCGTGCAGGCCGGCGACCAGGTGCTGCTGGGCGACACCATGGGCGAGCTGCTGTTTCTCTATGCGCTGGCCGACGTGGCGTTCGTCGGCGGCAGCCTGGTGGCCAACGGCGGGCACAACCTGCTGGAGCCGGCAGCCCTGGGCAAGCCGGTGCTAAGCGGCCCGCATCTGTTCAACTTCCTCGAGATCGCCGCACAACTGCGCGAGGCCGGCGCGCTGGGCGAGGTGCAGGACGCCACCGACCTGGCCGACGAGGTCGAGGCGCTATGGCGCGAACCGGATCGCGCCGAGCGCATGCGCGAGGCCGGCCTGCAGGTGCTGCGGGCCAACCAGGGCGCGCTGGACAGGCTGCTGGAGGGCTTGCGCCGCCTCATGTAGGGTGGCGCGGGGCCGTCCAGGCCTTGCCACCGGCATCTGATCCCTGGTGCACACGGCGCACCCTGCGGGTGGCACGCCGCCTGTAAAGCAAAAGCCCGACACGAAGTCGGGCTTTTTTCGTTGCGCAAGCGGCTCAGAAATCCGGATTGCCCTGCAGGCGCGACTCGGCGGCCGAGGCCAGATCCGGCGGCAGGAAGTCCTCGTCCGGGTTGTAGTCCGGCTTGAGGAAGCTGCCCAGCGCTTCCAGGTCGGCCGGGCTGAGAGTGCCGGCGGCCTGCTTCAGGCGCAGGTTGTTGAGGATGTAGTCGTAGCGCGCATCGTTGTAGTTGCGCACGGCGCTGTACAGCTGACGCTGGGCATCGAGCACGTCGACGATGTTGCGGGTACCGACCTGATAACCGATCTCGGTGGCTTCCAGGGCACTCTGGTTGGAGATGATCGACTGACGACGGGCCTGCACGGTTTCCACGTCGGTGTTCACTGCGCGGAACAGGTTGCGGGTGTTCTGCACCACCTGGCGACGCAGGCTTTCGCGCAGCTGCTCGGTCTGCCCCAGACGCTGGTAGGCCTCACGCACCTGGGAGCTGGTCAGGCCGCCGCTGTACAGCGGGATGTTCAGCTGCAGGCCGATGGAGCGCTGGGAGACGTCGCCGCTGTAGCGCGGCGCACCAAAGGCGCCGGAATTGGTGAAGCCCAGGCTGTCGTTGTCACCCTTCTGATAGCTGGCCACGGCGTCCAGGGTCGGCGCATGGCCGGCCTTGCGCTGGCGCAGGTTCTCTTCGGCAGCCGTGACGGCATACAGGCTGGCCTGCAGGTTGAGGTTCTGCGCTGCAGCGGTATCGACCCAGGCCTTGGCATCGTTCGGTGTCGGCGCCAGCACCGGCAGGGTGTGGACGATCCCTTCGACGGCCAGGTAGTCGCGGTTGGTCAGGGTCACCAGCGCTTCGAAGGCGTCATCCACGGCACGCTCGGCGAGCAGGCGGTTGGCACGCGCGGTATCGAAACCGGCCTGCGCCTCGAGCACGTCGGTCTTGTCGGAAAGCCCGACGTCGAAACGTTCGTTGGCCTGATCGAGCTGACGCTTGAATGCCGCCTCCTCGGCCTTGGTCGAAGCCAGGGTGTCCTGGGCACGCAGCACGGCGAAGTAGGTCTCGGCGCTCTGCAGGATCAGGTTCTGTTCGGTGGCGGACAGTTCCAGAGCAGCCTGTTCGCTGGTGGCCTCGGCCGCCTGCAGCTGGAACCAGCGATCGGCGCGGAACAGTGGCTGGCTGAGGTTGGCCTGATAGACCAGGCCGCTGCGCGAGACGGTGGCGCTCGGCGAATCGACTTCGGTGCGCGTGTCCCCGTAGTTGGCGCCAGCGGAAAGGTTGGGCAGCAATCCGGCACGGGCCTGCGGTACCACTTCGCGGCGAGCCTGATAATCGGCGCGCGCGGCGGCGATATCGGCGTTGTTTCTCGCCGCTTCCTGATACACGGTGACCAGGTCGGTCTTGCTCGATAGCGGGGCCTCTTCGGCCTGGGCCAGGCCCACCGAAGCAGCGGCAATAGCAACAGCCAGGGAAAGTCTGCGCAACATGGAGGTCAATCCTTGAATAGGCGGTAATCGGCAAGGCTACGGGGCGCCGCAGGCGAGGGTCAAGAGCGCCGCAAGCGGCATAAGTCTAGCTGGCGGCAAGCTATGTTGCTCGTCCGCAACAATCCCTCAGCGGCGGCGACGGCAGTCGCTTTCCGACGCACGGGTCGACCTTTATTGACCGCCGGGTTGGTTTTCTCCCACCAGCTTGTTTAGACTGCCCGAGTTCTTGTCGGGGTGCCCCATATGCGGGGCTGAGATTGGCAGCTGCCGGATCCCGTTGAACCTGATCAGGTTAAGGCCTGCGTAGGGAACAAGATGTCCTCGCCAGCATATCGGCGAGTCCTCTCGGCACCGCCCATGGTGCGCCTTCGCCCTCTTCTCTCAGGTTCTACCTCCGACATTTAATCTGGAGAGAGCCTTGATGAGCGCACAACAACAAAAGAACCTGAGTGAATCGGCTCAGGTCGATCAGCAGTCGGTACAACCCTTTCCCCGTTCGCAGAAGGTCTATGTCCAAGGCTCGCGCCCGGACATCCGCGTGCCGATGCGCGAAATCAGCCTGGACGTGACGCCGACCGACTTCGGTGGCGAGATCAACGCCCCGGTCACCGTCTATGACACCTCCGGCCCCTACACCGACCCGAACGTCACCATCGACGTGCGCAAGGGCCTGGCCGACGTGCGCAGCGCCTGGATCGAGGATCGCGGCGACACCGAGAAGCTGCCGGGTCTGTCCTCCGAGTTCGGCCAGCGCCGTCTGAACGATGCCGAGCTGTCGGCCATGCGCTTCGCCCACGTGCGCAACCCGCGCAGGGCCCGCGCCGGGCACAACGTCAGCCAGATGCACTACGCCAAGAAAGGCATCATCACGCCGGAGATGGAGTTCGTCGCCATCCGCGAGAACATGAAGCTGGCCGAAGCCCGCGAAGCCGGCCTGCTCAACGAACAGCACGCCGGCCACAGCTTCGGCGCCTCGATCCCAAAGGAAATCACCCCCGAGTTCGTGCGCAGCGAAGTCGCCCGCGGCCGCGCCATCATCCCGGCCAATATCAACCACGTGGAACTGGAGCCGATGATCATCGGCCGCAACTTCCTGGTGAAGATCAACGGCAATATCGGCAACAGCGCCCTGGGCTCCTCCATCGAGGAAGAAGTGGCCAAGCTGACCTGGGGCATCCGCTGGGGTTCGGACACGGTGATGGACCTGTCCACCGGCAAGCACATCCACGAGACCCGCGAGTGGATCATCCGCAACTCGCCGGTACCGATCGGCACCGTGCCGATCTACCAGGCGCTGGAGAAGGTCGGCGGCATCGCCGAGGACCTGACCTGGGAGCTGTTCCGCGACACCCTGATCGAACAGGCCGAACAGGGCGTGGACTACTTCACCATCCACGCCGGCGTGCTGCTGCGCTACGTGCCGCTGACCGCCAAGCGCGTCACCGGCATCGTCAGCCGCGGCGGCTCGATCATGGCCAAGTGGTGCCTGGCGCATCACAAGGAAAACTTCCTCTACACCCATTTCGAAGACATCTGCGAAATCATGAAGGCCTACGACGTGTCCTTCTCCCTGGGTGACGGCCTGCGCCCCGGCTCCATCGCCGATGCCAACGACGCCGCGCAGTTCGGCGAGCTGGAGACCCTCGGCGAGCTGACCAAGATCGCCTGGAAACACGACGTGCAGTGCATGATCGAGGGCCCTGGCCACGTGCCGATGCAGCTGATCAAGGAGAACATGGACAAGCAGCTGGAATGCTGCGACGAGGCGCCGTTCTACACCCTCGGCCCACTGACCACCGACATCGCCCCCGGCTACGACCACATCACCAGCGGCATCGGCGCAGCGATGATCGGCTGGTTCGGCTGCGCCATGCTCTGCTACGTCACGCCCAAGGAGCACCTGGGCCTGCCGAACAAGGATGACGTGAAGACCGGCATCATCACCTACAAGATCGCCGCGCATGCTGCTGACCTCGCGAAAGGTCATCCGGGCGCACAGATTCGCGACAACGCCCTGTCCAAGGCGCGCTTCGAGTTCCGCTGGGAAGACCAGTTCAACCTGGGCCTGGACCCGGACACCGCGCGTGCCTTCCACGACGAGACGCTGCCCAAGGACTCGGCCAAGGTGGCGCACTTCTGCTCCATGTGCGGGCCGAAGTTCTGCTCGATGAAGATCACCCAGGAGGTGCGCGACTATGCTAAGGAACAGCGTATCGACGCCGTCGACCTGGACGCCGAACAGGGCATGCAGGCCAAGGCGGCGGAGTTCAAGGCACAGGGCAGTCAGCTGTACCAGAAGGTCTGAGCAGGCGTTTTCCGTCAGCCAGGCTTGATCGGCGGGCCGGATGCTCGCTAGTGTGATGCGTAACGGGCCGCGGTTTGGCCCGTTACGACCATCTGGGGGCAATATGGGCAACGACGACATCGAAATCCTCTCGCGCGAGAACTGCTTTCGCGGCTTCTATCGGCTCGACCGGATCAAGCTGCGCCATCGCCAGTTCTCCGGGGACATGGGCCCCTCCATCACCCGGGAGCTGTTCGTGCGTCACGACGCGGTGTGCGTGCTGCCCTACGATCCGCAGCGCGACGAGGTGGTGCTGATCGAGCAGTTTCGCGTCGGCGCCATGGACAAGAGCACCAACCCCTGGCTGCTGGAGCTGGTCGCCGGCTTGATCGACAAGGACGAGGAACCCGAGGAGGTCGCCCGTCGCGAAGCCGTCGAGGAAGCCGATCTGACCCTGACCTCGCTGTGGCCGATTACCCAGTATTACCCCTCGCCCGGCGGCTCGGACGAACGCGTGCATCTGTTCGTCGGGCGCTGCAGCAGCGAGGGCGCCGGCGGCGTGCATGGCCTGCCTGAAGAAGGCGAGGACATTCGCGTGCAGGTGATGGCCCTGGAAGATGCCCTGGCCGCCGTACGCGACGGGCGCATCGACAACGCGGCGAGCATCATCGCCCTGCAGTGGCTGGCCCTGAATCGAGACGAAGTACGAGGAATGTGGTCGTGAATCTGTTGCGCGAGCGCTATCGGGTCGACCTGGTCGAGCTGCAGGCGGCTTGCGAGGCCAACTACGTGCGCCTGATGCGCCTGTTGCCCAACATGCGCACCGATCACCAGGTACGCCGCGTGGCCCTGAGCCAGGGCGACCACCTGCTTGGCATCCTCAGCCTGGAAGTGCTGGAAGCCTGCCCCTACACCACCACCCTGCGCGCCCGCCAGGAGCACAGCCTGCCCTGGCTGCCGGTGCCGCAGCTTGAAGTGCGGGTCTACCACGACGCGCGCATGGCAGAAGTGGTCGGCGCCGAGAATGCCCGCCGCCTGCACATTCGTTACCCTTACCCGAACGCGGCCATGCATCAGCCGGACGAAAAGAGCCAGCTCAACCTGTTTCTCGGCGAGTGGCTGAGTCACTGCCTGGCCTGCGGCCACGAAGCCCTGCCGGTGCAGTGAACGGCAGCATCGGCCGATCAAGCTTCGACCCGTCTGGCCGATAGCGCGAGGTTGCGCTGTTTTCTGTGATCTGCGTCCGCTTCCCGGGTTTTCCCTTTACCGCGGCAACCACCATAATTCACTCGATTGTGCCTTAGGAGACGGTCTTGCCGAGCCTGCCCACCCCTTCCGCTGATTCCTCGGTCCTGCTGGTGCAGCTGTCCGACAGCCATCTGTTCGCCGAAGCGGACGGCAAGCTGCTGGGCATGGATACCCGCGACAGCCTGCAGCGGGTGATCGAACGGGTGCAGCAGGAACAAGCGCAGATCGACCTGATCCTGGCCACCGGCGATCTGTCGCAGGATGGCAGCCAGGCCTCCTACCAACGCTTTCGCCAGCTCACCGCGGCCATCGGCGCACCGGCGCGCTGGCTGGCCGGCAACCATGACGAAACCCCACCGATGCAGGCCGCCTGCCAGGGCAGCGACCTGCTGGAGCCGGTGATCGACCTGGGCGCCTGGCGCATCGTCATGCTCGACTCGTCGATTCCCGGCGCCGTACCGGGCTTTCTCGCAGACAGCCAGCTCGAGCTGCTGGAGCGGGCATTGAGCGAGGCACCGCAGCGTCATCACCTGATCTGCCTGCACCATCATCCGGTGCCCATCGGCTGCAAGTGGATGGCACCCATCGGCCTGCGCAACCCCGATGCCCTGTTTGCCGTGCTCGACCGCCACCCGCAGGCCCGCGCCCTGCTCTGGGGGCATGTCCATCAGGAATTCGATCAGCAGCGCGGCAATCTGCGCCTGCTCGCCTCGCCCTCGACCTGCGTGCAGTTCGCCCCCGGCAGCGAGGAATTCCAGGTCGGCAGCGAAGCCCCCGGCTACCGCTGGCTGCGCCTGCATGCCGACGGCACCCTGGAAACCGGCGTCTCGCGCGTCACCGGCATCACCTTCGAGATCGACTACAGCGTCAAGGGCTACTGAGCCGCACCAGGCCGCACGTCACCATGCGCAGTTCCGGCAGGTGCCGTCCTGCATTTTCTTGTAGCTTGCGGCTTGCAGCTTATAGCCGCTTTTTGTAGTAGCCTCCCGCTCCATGACCGCATCCATCCTCTATATCCACGGCCTCAACAGCTCGCCGGCCTCGCACAAGGCCTGCCAGTTGAGCGGTGCCATGACCCGCCTGGGCCTGGCGCAGCAGTTGCGCGTGCCGGCCCTGCATCATCATCCGCGCCAGGCCATGCTGCAGTTGCAGGCGCTGGTCGCCGAGCTTGGCGCGCCGCTGCTGGTGGGCAGCTCCCTGGGCGGCTATTACGCCACCTACCTGGCCGAGCAGCACGGGCTCAAGGCGTTGCTGATCAACCCCGCGGTGCGCCCGCACCTGCGCTTCGACGGCTACCTGGGCCCGCAGAAGAACTATTACAGCGACGAGACCTGGGACCTCACCGAGGACCACATCCACACCCTGGCCGAACTGGAAGTGCCGCCGCCAAACGACCCGGCGCGCTATCAGGTGTGGCTGCAGACCGGCGATGAAACCCTCGACTACCGCGATGCCGAACGTTACTACCGCGGCTGCGCCCTGCGCATCCAGGCCGGTGGCGACCATGGCTTCCAGGGCTTCGCCGAACGCCTGCCGATACTCTTCGCTTTTGCCGGCATTAACGCCACACTTTGGCGTGATATCGACTTTTCCGTATCCAATTGACGAACAAGAGAGCCCATGGCCCAGCAGAACGCCTACAACGCCGATGCCATTGAAGTCCTTTCCGGCCTCGACCCGGTGCGCAAACGCCCGGGCATGTACACCGACACCACCCGCCCCAACCACCTGGCTCAGGAAGTCATCGACAACAGCGTCGACGAGGCGCTGGCCGGGCATGCCAAGTCGATTCAGGTGATCCTCCACGAGGACAACTCGCTGGAGGTGATCGACGACGGCCGCGGCATGCCGGTGGATATCCACCCCGAAGAAGGCGTGCCGGGTGTGGAACTGATCCTCACCAAGCTGCACGCCGGCGGCAAGTTCAGCAACAAGAACTACCAGTTCTCCGGCGGTCTGCACGGCGTCGGCATCAGCGTGGTCAACGCCCTGTCGACCCGCGTGGTGGTCACCGTCAAGCGTGACGGCAACGAGTACCAGATGAGCTTCGCCGACGGGTTCAAGGCCAGCGAGCTGGAAGTGATCGGCACGGTGGGCAAGCGCAATACCGGCACCAGCGTGCACTTCTGGCCCGACGCCAAGTACTTCGACTCCTTCAAGTTCTCGGTCAGCCGCCTCAAGCACGTGCTCAAGGCCAAGGCCGTGCTGTGCCCGGGGCTGAGCGTCACCTTCGAGGACAAGGCCGCCGGCGAGAAGGTCGAATGGCATTACGAGGACGGCCTGCGTTCCTACCTGGTCGATGCCGTCAGCGAGTTCGAGCGCCTGCCCGCCGAACCCTTCGTCGGCAGCCTGGCCGGCAACAAGGAAGCGGTCGACTGGGCCCTGCTGTGGCTGCCCGAAGGCGGCGATGCGGTGCAGGAAAGCTACGTCAACCTGATCCCCACCGCCCAGGGCGGCACCCACGTCAACGGCCTGCGCCAGGGCCTGCTCGATGCCATGCGCGAATTCTGCGAGTTCCGCAACCTGCTGCCGCGCGGCGTGAAGCTGGCCCCGGAAGACGTCTGGGAGCGCATCGCCTTCGTCCTCTCGATGAAGATGCAGGACGCCCAGTTCTCCGGGCAGACCAAGGAGCGCCTGTCCTCGCGCGAGGCGGCCGCCTTCGTCTCCGGAGTCGTTAAAGACGCCTTCAGCCTGTGGCTCAACGCCCACCCGGAAACCGGCCTGGCCCTGGCCGAGCTGGCCATCAGCAACGCCGGTCGCCGTCTCAAGGCGGGCAAGAAGGTCGAGCGCAAGAAGATCACCCAGGGCCCGGCGCTGCCCGGCAAGCTGGCCGACTGCGCGGGGCAGAACCCGCTGCGCTGCGAGCTGTTCCTGGTCGAGGGCGACTCGGCCGGCGGCAGCGCCAAGCAGGCGCGCGACAAGGAGTTCCAGGCCATCATGCCGCTGCGCGGCAAGATCCTGAACACCTGGGAAGTCGACGGCAGCGAGGTACTGGCCTCGCAAGAGGTGCACGACATCGCCGTGGCCATCGGCATCGATCCGGGCTCCAGCGACCTCTCCGGGCTGCGCTACGGCAAGATCTGCATCCTCGCCGACGCCGACTCCGACGGCCTGCACATCGCCACCCTGCTCTGCGCCCTGTTCGTCCGTCACTTCCGCCCGCTGGTGGATGCCGGCCACGTCTACGTGGCCATGCCGCCGCTGTACCGCATCGACCAGGGCAAGGAGATCTTCTATGCCCTGGACGACGCCGAGCGCGACGGCATCCTCGACCGCCTGGTGGCCGAAAAGCGCCGCGGCAAGCCGCAGGTAACCCGCTTCAAGGGCCTCGGCGAGATGAACCCGCCGCAACTGCGCGAAACCACCATGGACCCGAACACCCGCCGGCTGGTGCAGCTGACCCTCGACGACTTCGAGGGCACCCGCGAAGTGATGGACATGCTGCTGGCGAAAAAACGCGCCGGCGACCGCAAGAGCTGGCTGGAAACCAAAGGCAACCTGGCCGAGGTACTGGCCTGATGCGCAGTCTTTTCCTTGCACTCGGTCTGTTGGCCGGCGTGGTCCACGCCGAGCCAGTGGTGCTGGAGGAGCTCAAGCTGCAGGCCGAATACCCGGTAGAAGGGATCAACGGCGGCAACCTGTCCGGCCTGGCCCTGTGCGGCGAGATCATGTGGGCGGTGTCCGACCGCGATGACGACCGCCTGTACCAGCTGCAGCTGGACGGCAGCCTGCTGCGCGCCGAGGCGGAGACGTTCGTCGCCCCCGAGCCACCGGAAAGCGCCCTGCCCTGGGGCCTGCGCATGCGCAACTGGGCAGCCGGCCTGGTGCGCGGCGGCAAGCTGGATTTCGAGGGCCTGTCCTGCGATGCCCAGGGCAACCGCTATCTGGTCAGCGAAACCCGCGCCGCCGTGCTGCAGGTGAGCAGCAACGGCAACGCCCAGTGGCTCAACCTGCCCAGCGGCCTGGTGCGTCAGGCACGTGCCAGCGGCATGCTGCTGCACTTCAACCAGGGCTTCGAGGGCATCGCCATCGACCCGGCCGGCGAGCGCCTGTGGCTGGCCGCCGAGCAGCGCCGCCGCGGCCTTACCGTCATGCATCGCCGCGGTAGCGGCTGGCGCTGCACCGGTGGTTGCGTGCTGACCAGCGAAAGCGGCGAGGAAGCCTCTCCCGAGGCCCTGGGCGGCCATATGGCGCCGCGCGATTTCTCCGGCCTGGCCTATTTCGGCGAGAAACTCTTCACCCTCGAGCGCCAGGCCCACCGCATCTGCCGGCGCACCCTGGGCGACGGTGAGATGGACATCTGCTGGTCGTTCGCCGGCGAGGCGCTGGCCGAACAGCGCCGTTATGCGCGGACCTACGGCATGGCCGAAGCCCTGTGGATCGACAAGGACGGCGCCTGGATCGGCGTCGACAACGGCGGCCAGACCCGCGCCGACGGTGAATCACGCCCCCTGGTCTGGCGCCTCGCCGCGCCCAAGGGCGGCTGGAGCCGCCGGCCGTGAGCGAACAGGCACCTGGCCGCCGCGCCGGACGGGTGATGCTGGTGCTCGCCTGGGGCGCCGGCCTGCTGCTGGCCACGCATTTCTTCGGCAATTGGGAAGACCGCCAGCACAATCCCAACCGCACGCCGCAGTCGCTGCATGGCGACGGTTTCGTCGAAGTCAGCCTGGCCAGCAGCCGCCAGGGCCATTACCTGGTGGACGGGCAGATCGATGGCCAGAAGGTCACCTTCCTGCTCGACACCGGCGCCACCCAGGTTGCCGTGCCCAGCGCGGTGGCCGAGCGCCTGGGCCTGGTGCGCGGTGCGCCGATCGTCATCAGCACCGCCAACGGCCGCGCCACCGGCCACCGCACGCGCCTGGCCAGCCTGCGCCTGGGCGACATCGAGCTGCGCGACGTCGCCGCGCTGATCGCCCCCGGCATGGACGGCGACGAAGTGCTGCTGGGCATGAGCGCCCTGAAACAACTCGAATTCAGTCAGAAGGGCGGCACCCTGGTGCTGCGCCAATCAACCTTGCAATGAGGCCCGCATGAGCGAATCCCTCGATTTGAGCCTGGAAGGCGTTGAACGCCGGTCACTCGCCGATTTCACCGAGCAGGCTTATCTCAACTACTCCATGTACGTGATCATGGACCGCGCCCTGCCGCACATCGGCGACGGCCTGAAACCCGTGCAGCGGCGCATCGTCTACGCCATGAGCGAGCTGGGTCTGGACGCCGACGCCAAGCACAAGAAGTCCGCGCGCACCGTCGGTGACGTACTCGGCAAGTTCCACCCGCACGGCGACAGCGCCTGCTACGAAGCCATGGTGCTGATGGCGCAGCCGTTCTCCTACCGCTACACCCTGGTCGACGGCCAGGGCAACTGGGGTGCACCGGACGATCCCAAGTCCTTCGCCGCCATGCGCTATACCGAGGCGCGCCTGTCGCGCTACTCGGAGGTGCTGCTGTCCGAGCTGGGCCAGGGCACCGTGGACTGGGTACCGAACTTCGACGGCACCATGCACGAGCCAGCCACTCTGCCGGCGCGCCTGCCCAACCTGCTGCTCAACGGCACCACCGGCATCGCCGTGGGCATGGCCACCGACGTGCCGCCGCACAACCTGCGCGAGGTAGCGGCTGCCTGCGTGCGCCTGCTGGACGAGCCGGGCGCCACGGTCGAGCAGCTGTGCGAACACATCCAGGGCCCGGACTTCCCCACCGAGGCCGAGGTCATCACGCCCAAGGCGGACCTGCTGAAGATCTACGAGAGCGGCCGCGGCTCGGTGCGCATGCGCGCCGTCTATCGCATCGAGGACGGCGATATCGTCGTCACCGCCCTGCCGCACCAAGTGTCCGGGGCCAAGGTGCTGGAGCAGATCGCCGCGCAGATGCAGGCCAAGAAGCTGCCGATGGTCGCCGACCTGCGTGACGAATCCGACCATGAGAACCCCACCCGCATCGTCATCATCCCGCGCTCCAACCGCGTCGATGCCGACGAGCTGATGACTCACCTGTTCGCCACCACCGATCTGGAGTCCAGCTACCGGGTCAACACCAACGTCATCGGTCTCGACGGCAAGCCGCAGGTCAAGGATCTGCGCACCCTGCTCAGCGAGTGGCTGGTGTACCGCGTCGGCACCGTGCGCCGCCGCCTGCAGTTCCGCCTGGACAAGGTGGAAAAGCGCCTGCACCTGTTGGAAGGCCTGCTGATCGCCTTCCTCAACCTGGATGAAGTGATCCGCATCATCCGCACCGAAGACCAACCCAAGCCGGTGCTGATGGAAGCCTTCGGCCTCACCGAGGTGCAGGCCGACTACATCCTCGACACCCGCCTGCGTCAGCTGGCGCGCCTGGAAGAGATGAAGATCCGCGGCGAGCAGGACGAGCTGGCCAAGGAGCGCGAGAAACTGCTGGCCCTGCTCGGCAGCGAAGCCAAGCTGAAGAAGCTGGTGCGCAAGGAAATCATCGAGGACGCCGAGAAGTACGGCGACGACCGCCGCTCGCCGATCGTTGCCCGCGCCGAGGCCAGGGCGCTGTCGGAAACCGAGCTGATGCCGACCGAGCCGGTCACCGTGGTGCTCTCGGAAAAAGGCTGGGTGCGCTGCGCCAAGGGCCACGACATCGACGCCACCGGCCTGTCCTACAAGGCCGGCGACGGCTTCAAGGCCGCCGCGCCCGGACGCTCGAACCAGTACGCGGTGTTTATCGACTCCACCGGCCGCAGCTATTCGCTGGCCGCCCACAGCCTGCCGTCGGCGCGTGGCCAGGGCGAGCCGCTGACCGGCCGCCTGACCCCGCCGCCAGGCGCGACCTTCGAATGCGTGATGCTGCCGGAAGACAGCGCGCTGTACGTGATCGCCTCCGACGCCGGCTACGGCTTCGTGGTCAAGGGCGAGGACCTGCAGGCCAAGAACAAGGCCGGCAAGGCGCTGCTCAGTCTGCCCAATGGCGCGAAAGTGGTGGCACCCAAGCCTGTAACCAACCTGGAAGACGATTGGCTGGCCGCGGTGACGACCGAAGGCCGTCTGCTGCTGTTCAAGGTCACCGATCTGCCGCAACTGGGCAAAGGCAAGGGCAACAAGATCATCGGCATACCCGGTGAGCGAGTGGCCAGTCGCGAGGAATACCTGACCGACCTGGCCGTGCTGCCGAGTGGCGCCAGCCTGGTGCTGCAGGCCGGCAAGCGCACCCTGACGCTCAAGGCAGACGACCTGGAGCACTACAAGGGCGAGCGTGGCAGGCGCGGCAACAAACTGCCCCGAGGTTTCCAGCGAGTCGATCAGCTTCTGGTGGAATAGCCTCGCCCGATCACCCCATTGCTCCGCGATTACCTGCTACCGGCAAGCGGCCAAGGCTGGAGTCGTAGCGCGGTTTGACGGATGATACGCGGCCCGGGTCATGAGGAAGTGACCCGCTGGCATGATATGGGATTGATGTGCAGCTGCCTCAGAAGCGGCTGCCGGGAACGAATGATGACTGTAGTACGCCCTCTGGCCCTGCTTCTGACCACTCTGCTCGTTCTGAGCGGTTGCAGCCTGCTGCAGCAGAAGCCGGTGCCGCTCTATCAGCTCGACAGCGGCGACGCCGTCACCCCGACCAAGGACACGGGTATGGCGGTACTGGTGGGCCCGATCAGCGTGGCCGACTACCTGCGCCAGCAGCACCTGCTGCAGCGTCAGCCCGATGGCAGCCTGGTGGCAGCGCCGGAAGCGCGCTGGGCCAGCGGTCTGGCCAACGATATCGATCAGCAGATGCTGCGCCAGCTGGCCTGGCGCCTGGAAAGCCAGCGCCTGGCCCTGGCCCCTGCCGCTCCCGGCTTCAACGCCGATGCGCAGGTGATGCTGACCATCACCCGCCTGGACTCCGGCCCTACTCAGCCCGCCATTCTGGAAGCCCAGTGGCGCCTGCTCGATCGCAACGGCCAACTGCGTGACAGCCGCCTGATCCGCATGGAAGAGGCCCATGGCGGCCCGCTGGCCGAGCAGGTCAAGGCCCAGAGCGCGCTGCTGCAGCGCCTGGCTGCAGAGCTGGCAGTGGCCATCCAGCCCATCGCCGTGGTCGAAGAGCCTGTACCCGAGCCGCCCCGCAAGAAGCCGCCAGTGGCCAAGGCCAAACCCCAGGAGCCGCCCGCCGCGGGGCCGAGGATCCCGGTGGCAGAACCCATCAAGATCGATACGGAAGTCTTCCGTTTCTAGAAAAAAGCCCGCAGATGCGGGCTTTTTTTCATGGCTGCTGCGTTGCCGGATCTACCTGAGCTCACTGGAACTCTTGCCCAGCAGGCGCCGCGCGATGATCAGCAATTGAATCTGCTGAGTGCCCTCGAAGATGTCGAGAATCTTCGAATCACGCGCCCATTTCTCCAGCAGTTCGTCCTCGCCATAACCCAGGGCACCGGCCAGCTCCACGCACTTGAGCGTGACCTCGCTGGCCACCCGCCCGGCCTTGGCCTTAGCGATGGAGGCCTCCTTGGAGTTGGGCAGCTTGTTGTCGGCCATCCAGGCCGCTTTCAGCGTCAGCAGGCGCGCCGCCTCCCATTCCGCCTCCAGCCGGTACAGGGTGGCCTCGGCATGGGTGACGCTGAGCAGCGGCCTGGCGTAATCGAAGCGGCAACCGGCCTTGCTCAGCAGCTCGCGGGTACGCTCCAGCGCCGCGCGGGCCACGCCGACCGCCATGCCGGCGACCAGCGGCCGGGTGTTGTCGAAGGTCTCCATGACCCCGGCAAAGCCCTTCTGTACGTCGATTTCGGCGTTGCCCAGCAGGTTGGCCGCCGGTACCCGGCAGTCGCTGAAGCTGATCGAGGCGGTGTCCGACGCCTTGATACCCAGCTTCTTCTCCAGACGGGTCACCGTCATGCCCGGCGTACCCTTCTCCACCACGAAGGACTTGATCGCCGCGCGCCCCAGGCTGCGGTCGAGGCTGGCCCAGACCACCACGGCATCGGCACGCTCCCCCGAGGTGACGTAGATCTTCTCGCCGTTGATCACGTAGTGATCGCCATCCTTCACCGCCGTGGTGCGGATCGCCGCCGAATCCGAGCCACAGCCCGGCTCGGTAATGGCCATAGCCGCCCAGGTCTTGCCGAAGCGCGCCAGTTGCTCGTCGTTGGCCACCGCGGCAATGGCCGCGTTGCCCAGGCCCTGGCGCGGCATGGCCAGCAGCAGGCCGACATCGCCCCAGCACAGCTCCATCACACCGAGCAGCGCCGCCAGGTTGCCGCCGTTCTTGATGCCGTCCTGCTGTTCACGGGCAGCGCCGCGCTTGCTCGCCGAACCGGCGCCGACGGCATCGGGCGAGCCTTCGTTCATGCCGTCGAGCAACGCGGCGAGCAGATCCAGCTCCTTGGGATAGGCGTGCTCGGCCTTGTCGTACTTGCGCGAGATCGGCCGGAAATAATGCCTGGCCACTTGCTGCGCCTGCTGCTGCAGGCCGCGGAATTTCTTCGGGGTTTCCAGATTCATGGTTGCCTGCCTGCTAGAGATGAAGGCCGCCGGCCAGAACGGCCACGCTGCGCAGATCGCGATACCAGCGCTCGACCGGATGTTCCTGGGTAAAACCATGGCCGCCGAGCAGCTGCACCGCATCGGAGCCGATCTTCATCGCCTTCTCCGCGCAGAACAGGCGCGCCAGGTAGGCTTCGCGCCGGAACGGCAAGCCGGCCTCGGCGCGGGTGCAGGCGCGCCAGAGCAGCAGGCGCATGGCATCCAGTTCGATGGCGATGTCGGCGACCATGAAGGCCACGCCCTGGCGATGGCTGATGGGCTCGCCGAAGGCCTGGCGCTCGTTGCAGTAGGTGGTGACGTAATCCAGGGCCGCCTGCGCGGTACCGACAGCGAGGGCGCAGAGGGCCAGCGCGGAGTGATCGAGAAAGGCCTGAAAATCGAAATCGGCCGCTGCCAGGCGGCGCTCGGCCGGCACCTTGACGCCCTTGAGGCGCACGCGCGCCAAGCCGCAGGCCCTGAGCCCCATGCCCGGTTCGGCGCGCCGGCTGATGCCCTTGCTCGTCGCATCGACGATGAACAGCCCCGGCCCGTCGCCGGCCTGGGCGCTGACGATCAACCGGCTGGCTTCCAGCCCGCCGAGCACCAGGGCTTTCTCGCCATCGAGCAGGTAGTGCTTGCCACGCTTGCGTGCACGGGTGGCGGGCCGTCCCGGATCGCTCAGCACACCCGGTTCGCTTACCGCCAAGGCGAAGGCATCGGCGCCCGCCTCACTGACGAAGGCCGGCAGCCAGGCCGCCTGCTGCGCCGGCGAGCCCCAACGGCGGATGCAGTTGGCCGCCGACAGCGGCAGCAGCAACGCGGCGGCCAGGGAGAAGTCGCCCTGGGCCAGGCTTTCGGCGATCAGCGCATTGCTCAGCACGGTGCGCTCGCCGGCCAGTCCACCCTGCGCCTCGCCGACGCCGTAGTGGGCCAGGCCCAGCTCGCGGGCCTGATTGATCAGCGCAGCCGGCACCCGCGCCTGGGCATCGGCCTCGTGCGAAGCGGGGCGTAGCACTTCCAAGGCAAAGCCCTGAAGCATCTCCACCAGCATCTGCTGCTCGTCGCTCAATGACAGGTCGAACAGATCGTCAGCCGCCGGGCGCGCCTGACGCGGCTTGCTGGCTGCACGCCCGGCAGCCAGGCGAAAGCTGGCGCGGCTGCCGTTGTAGACGAGTTTCTCGAAGGGTTTGCGCAGCTTGAGGCGGTCTGGCCAGTCGGCCTGGGCCAGCTTGCTCAGCATGCTCAGGGCCTGGCCCTGTACATCGACGGTCATGGCATCTCACTCCACATGAGGGATGCCAACGATGATGCGCCGCCAGCCGGCGAGCGCCTATGACCCTCAAGCCGCCGCCGGACGGCAATCGGGTCAAGGCAGACTCAGGCTCATCGGCCGGCTAGGCACCGAGCCCATCGCAAAGGGGCGCTACTTGTTGCGAATTTTCTCGACGATGGCGGTGGTGGAGCTGTTTTCCACCAGACCGAGCACGCGCACTTCGCCGCCATAGGCCTGGACGATATCGGCGCCGACCACCTGGTCGATGCCGTAGTCGCCGCCCTTGACCAGCACATCCGGCTGCACCTGCTTGAGCAGGCGCTCGGGAGTGTCCTCGCCGAAGCTCACCACCCAGTCCACCGCGCCGAGGCCGGCGAGCACCGCCATGCGCCGGTCGACGGCATTGATCGGCCGGCCCGGGCCTTTCAGGCGGCTGACCGAGGCGTCATCGTTGATCGCCACGATCAGACGGTCGCCCTGGGCGCGGGCCTGCTCCAGATAGGTCACGTGACCGGCGTGGAGGATGTCGAAGCAGCCGTTGGTGAAGACGATCTTCTCGCCGTGGGCGCGGGCGTCCTCGATGGCGATCAGCAATTGGTCCAGGCTCAGCACGCCGCGTTCGGAGCCTTCCTCGCGCTGTACCGCACGGCGCAGTTCGGGGGCGCTGATGGCGGCCGTGCCCAGCTTGCCGACCACGATACCGGCGGCCAGGTTGGCCAATGCCACGGCATTTGGCAGCTCTTCGCCAGCCGCGATGGAAGCGGCCAGGGTGGAGATCACCGTATCACCGGCACCAGTGACGTCGAACACCTCACGGGCGCGCGCCGGCAGGTGCAGCGGCGCGTGCTCCGGGCGCAGCAGGGTCATGCCATGCTCGCCGCGGGTCACCAGCAGCGCACCCAGTTCCAGTTCGCGCATCAGCTTGGCGCCCTTGCTGACCAGCTCGGCCTCATCGGCACAGCCGCCGACTATGGTTTCGAACTCGTGCAGATTGGGGGTGATCAGGCTGGCGCCGCGGTAGATGGAGAAGTCCTTGCCCTTGGGGTCGGCCAGCACCGGAATGCCCTTCTTGCGCGCGGCCTGGATTAGCACCTGATGGTTTTGCAGCGCGCCCTTGCCGTAGTCCGAGAGCACCAGCACCTTGACCCCGGCGAGCAGCGCCTCGACCTCGCGCGCCATGGCCGCGGCATCGGTATTGAAGGGCTCTTCGAAATCCATGCGCAGCAATTGCTGGTGCCGGCTCATGACGCGCAGCTTGACGATGGTCGGCTGATCCTCGATGCGCTGGAAATGCGCCTCGACGCCAGCGGCAGCCAGGCTGTCGGTGAGGCTGTCGGCGGCCTCGTCCTCACCGGTCACGCCCACCAGCAGCGCCGGCGCGCCGAGCGCGGCGATGTTCAGCGCGACGTTGGCCGCACCGCCCGGACGGTCCTCGATCTGTTCGACGCGCACCACCGGCACCGGCGCCTCCGGCGAGATGCGCGAGGTGCCGCCATGCCAGTAGCGGTCGAGCATGACGTCGCCCACCACCAGAACGGGGGCTTGGTCGTAACGGGGCAGGGTCAGCTTCATGAAGGCTCCGGGGGCGACGAAATCGTCGCGGATCATAACATAGGGGTTCGAAGGCGCTGGTTCAGCGACCGATGGGGCGTACCCAGAACAGCTCATGGCGGCGCACCGCCTTGCGGAAGAACTCGTCCTCTCCGCTGGCCGGCCAGCGTCGCCCGGCCAGCAGGCGCTGGATCGAGCGGCGCAGGCGCTTCTTCAGCGGCAGCGGCCCTTGCAGGTCGTGCTGCAGCGCCAGGGCCATGGCCTTGTCCAGCTGCTGCTCGGCATCGAGCACGGGGCTCCACAGACGATCGGCCGGCAGCGCCGTGATCGCCGGCGGCAGGGCGATGCCGTTGCCCGCCGGGCCCATGGGCCAGCGGTCGTTGTCATGCAGGTGATTGGCATACAGCAGCAGCGTCTGCGGCTGCCAGGCGCAGGCGGCCACGGCCTCGAGCAGCGCCTGGGTGCTGGCGACGTGGTCGTGATGCGGGTCGAGCTCGGGGTGCGGGGTCAACACCACTTCCGGGCGGAAGTGCTCGAGCACGGCCCCCAGATCGGCGACCAGATTGCGCCAGGTGGGCAGGCCATCGTCATCGGCCGGCAGCGTCAGCGGGTTGTACTGGCGCACGCTGCGGATATCGCTCTCGCCGGATTCGCGCGAGGCGAAGGGCTGTTCGGGAGCCGCGGCCATGGCGGGCAGCTGCAGGCAGTAGTAGCCAAGCTGCACGCAGCGCGCCTGCGAAACCCCGCCCCAGAGCGGCGCGGCCAGGCTGTCCCAGGCGCGCAGACGGCCCTTGAGACGCGCAGCGGCGGCCTTTTCCAGGCCCAGGCGCTGGTAATGCTCAGCCTCGATCTCGCCCTGGGTCAGGGTGACGATGGCGACCTCGGCCGCCCGGCTGTAGAGGCCGAAGGCCGCCAGCTCGGCGTCATCGGCATGCGGCGCGACGATCAGCAGACGTTGCCCGGCGTAATCCGGGTTGCGCATGGCATGCAGGCGCGGCTCGCCATGGATGCGACAGAAACGCGGCACGAGGGCCAGGCCATCGACCTTCTGCCCGGAGAGATTGAGATAGCGCCGCCCGGCCACGCCACGCTCGAAATCCTGGCGGTCGCCGCCGAACAGGACATGGGGGTCGAGCCAGCGCCCCAGCCAGGTGGCTTCGAGCCGCAGTTCGAGAATCAGGGTGTCATGACCATCCAGCTCGGCATCGACGCGCAACACACCCTGTTCCAGCCGCGCCGGGACGCTCAGGCAATCCGCGGGGAAGTCGTAGCGGTAATCGTCGCGCGGCGAATAGAACAGGTGATCGGCGAACCAGGCCTCATGCGCCACCCAGCCCAGCACCAGGAGCAGCGGCGGCAACCACCAGGCGACCAATACCCCCAGCAATACCAGCACCGGCAGCGCCCCCAATAGGGCGATGCGCTTGTTGCGCCGGTGGCGCTTGAGCAGTTGCTGCTTGCGTCCGTTCATGGCCTCAGACCTGGTAGACCGGCACCCGGTGGCACCAGCGATCCTTGTATTCGCGGTCGGCGCGTCCGAAGGAATAGCGCAAAGGCTTGCCCAGCGCACGCGCCTGCTCCCACTCGCTCTGCGTGTTGACGAAGCTGAGCACGCTGCCGGGGCTGAACTCGCGCTGCTGCGGGTCGACCCCGCCGTTGATGTACTCCAGGCTGACCCACCGCGGCGCCTCGACCCGGTAGAGCACCTGGATCGCCACCGGCTCGTCGTTCAGGTAGATCAGCGAGCCGGTCATGAAGTTGCGCAGCCGGGTAAACACTTCCGCCAAGTGAGCCTTGCCGGTGGCCTCGAAGCCCCAGCGGCGCTGGAACAGATCGGCATAGATGCGCGCCTGCTCCTGCGCCGTCAGCTCCAGCATCGGCCGGATCACCCCGCCCGCCTCCTCCAGCAGACGCTGCTCGCGGCGCTGGTTGTAGCGGAACTTCTTGCTGTACTGCTCCGGCTCGCGCGCCAGCGCCAGACCCTCCGGCTGTTCGCGCAGCGAGCTGATCTGCGCCGCATTGAGCTCGGATACGTAACGCATGCGGTGCTGCACCGCCACTTTCACATTCTGGGCTATGGGCAGAATCACCTCGGCATTGCCCAGGTCGAACAGGCCGCGCCGGCCCTGCTGCTTCAGTACGTCCTTGGACAGCGCCAGATGCCGCCCCCAGGTGGGCATCGCCGCCTGCAGCTGACCGTCGGCCAGCCAGCCCAGATAACGCACGGGAATCCCGGCCAGATCGGCCAGGCGCGCCACCACCTCGGGATGGGTGGCGACGCTGCCGCCGAAGTTGGCCCAGGCATCGGCATAGTCGGCGGCGGAGATCGGCGCCCAACCGCGCTCGCGCCAGAATCGCAGGTGACTGAGCATCAGACGTCCTGCTCGACCACGACGGGCTCGCCGCCTTCCTCGAACTGCTTGGCATGCAGGCGTGCGTAATAGCCGTTCTGCGCCAGCAGCTCGGCATGACTGCCGCGCTCGACGATCTGCCCCTGGTCCATCACCAGAATCAGATCGGCCTTCTCGATGGTGGTCAGGCGGTGCGCGATCACCAGCGTGGTGCGGCCCTGCATCACCTGATCCAGCGCGGCCTGGATATGCCGCTCGGATTCTGTATCCAGCGCCGAGGTGGCCTCGTCAAGGATCAGCAGGGGCGCATCCTTGAGCAGCGCGCGGGCAATGGCCAGGCGCTGGCGCTGGCCGCCGGAGAGCAGCACGCCGTTCTCGCCGACCAGGGTGTCGTAGCCCTGCGGCATCTTCTCGATGAACTCGGCGGCATAGGCATCGCGCGCCGCCTGCTGCACCGCTTCCAGCGGCGCGCCAGCCAGATCGCCATAGGCGATGTTGTTGCGCACCGTGTCGTTGAACAGGGTGACGTGCTGGGTCACCAGCGCGATGTGGCGGCGCAGGTTGCGCAGGCGGTAATCCTCCACATCCACGCCATCGAGCAGGATGCTGCCCTGCTCATGGTGATAGAAGCGCGGAATCAGATTGGCCAGGGTCGACTTGCCGCTGCCGGAACGTCCGACCAGCGCCACCATCTGCCCGGGCTCGGCGACGAAGGAAATGTTGTTCAGCACCGGCTTTTCCGATCCGGGGTAGCTGAAACTCAGATCGCGCACCTCGAGGCGGCCGCTGATGCGCTCGCGCTCCTGGGTGCCGCGGTCGACTTCCGGCTCCTCGTCGAGCTGCTCGAAGATGCTCTCGGCACCGGCCACGCCCTTCTGGATGGTCGAGCTGACCTCCGAGAGCTGGCGAATCGGCTTGGGCAGCAGGCCGGCCAGGGTGATATAGGCCACCAGATCACCGGCCGAGGCATCGCCACGCAGCAGCAGAACCAGGAACATCAGCACCGCCATGGCACTGTAGATCACCAACTGCAGCGACGGGGTGTAGACGGCGTTGGTCTTGACCATCTTCAGCTGCTTGAGCTTGTTCTGCTCGCTGGCATCGAGGAAACGCTGCCGTTCGTAGTCCTCGCCACCGAAGCTGCGCACCACGCGATAGCCCTGGATGCTCTCCGAGGTCACATGGGTGACGTCGCCCATGCTGGTCTGGATCTTCTTGCTCTGCTTGCGGAATTTCTTGCTGGTACTGGTCACCATCAGACCGATCACCGGCAGGATCGCCACCATCACCAGGGTCAGCTTCCAGTTCATCCACAACAGCGTGGCGAACAGGAAGATCACCGTCATGCCCTCACGCACCACCACCTTGATCGCATCGGTGGCGGCACCGGTGACCATGGTCACGTTGTAGGTGATCCGCGAAATCAGGTGCCCGGAGTTGTGGTTGTCGAAGTAGCGATTGGGCAGGGTCAGCAGGTTGTTAAACAGCGCCACGCGCAGATCCTGCACCAGCCCCATGGAGACCTTGGCCAGATAGTAGTTACCCAGGAAGGAACCGATGCCCTGCCACAGGGCGATCAGCACGATCAGCAACGGCACGGCCTGCAGCAGCTTGAGGTGCGCCACCCACGGCGCATGCTCGAGCAGCCAGGGCACGCCTGCGAACAGGCTGGCGTCAGGGTTGGACAGGCCGTCGACGAAGTACTTGAGGATGTAACCCAGCATCGGCTGGGTGGAAGCGAAGATCAGGAAGCCGAGGATACTGATGGTGAACAGCCCCCAGTAGGGGACCACGTAGCGCAGCAACCGCAGATACACCTTCATGCTGGATTGCTGGTTGGAATTGGCCATTCGGCTCGCCTCACGCACTGGCAGGATTAGCAAGGGGCGGATTGTAGCAGCACGTGCCTATTAAGCACGTCGGCAACCTTACAAGTTTTCCTCGCCCCCGCCCAAGACGCTTGCGCTGGAAATGACGCGGCAAAAATGTTTCAGGGGCGTCGGGGCACGCCATGTTCCTCTACTCGACCACGCTGAATGGCGAGAGCCATGGCCAGGCCTATCGGCAGCCAAGTCACGAACCACTCCGCTCTAGGGCTTCCCCAGAGGCTGGCAGCGTCGAACTGCTGTGCGACAAACGAAACCAGAAGACTGCTTAGCAGAATGCGTCCCTCTCGTGACTGACGCGCCCCCCATGCCACCCTGAACGCCGCCAGCCACAACGCAGCCCATAGCACCAGCCCCGGTATCCCGAGTTCAATCGCGGCGTGGGTGAACACATTATGGGAATGGTCGACTCCCCTGGGAAAGTGGGTTGTCACTACACGGTAATCCGCCCCTATACCCAGGCCCAGCCAGGGGTTCTGCGAGATCATATCCACGCTGGACCAGAAGATGTCCGGACGGTGGGAGAATCCGCGTTCAAGGATGAAAGGAGCAAAAAAGAAAAAACCTCCAAGGGCTATCAGGCATGCAGAAAGGAATACCAGCCAGGCCCCCCGACCGCCGCCCCAGAAAGGCATCGAAATGGCAGCCAGGCCCAGCGCCAGCATGGCCCCGCGGCTTTGCCCCAATGCGATAAACAACATGAGCATGACGAGCAGAGCACCCCATACGATGCGCTGCCAGCCGATACGGGGTAGGCACTGCAGCCCCCACACTACCGCCAACGCCATCACGTAGGCGCCCAGAATAGGATGACCTGCCTGCCCTATCCCGTGGAGCCTCGCTTGAAGGGGGTGAATATCCAGTCCGTAAAACAGATAGATACTGATGGGGCAGGACAGCGCCAAGAGAGCGAAGGCCAGCCCCAAACCTTTCCACACGAAAGCAGGCTTCTCCAGTGCCAGCAGAACGAAGGCGCCCAGAAACAGGCCGACGTAAAGAACGCGCTTAAGCTCTCTTAAGGGTTCTCCGGCTTCCGTCCAGGTGACACTCAGTCCAGCCCAGGCCAACAGCAGGAAGACCAGCCAAAGAAGAAGCTTTTCAGACTGCCATGCTGCGGTCAGACGTTTCCGCCAAAGCACAGCAGTCACGAGAGCTGGAAGCCAAAGCAAGACTACCAGCCCCTGCTGATACAGCTTGTTGGTGGGGATCCAAACGATGCCGATCAGGAACCATAAATAACCCAGACACAAAACACTGGTCACGCCTGCGACACGAACCCCTACCATCTTCGCTCCAATAAGATGGGCCACATTCTGACGGCCCGTAATGAGAGGCGAGCATTCTACAGTTCATTGGCAGACTGTTCCGCTCCGGCATATGCTCGGTCGACCTGATATTCTATATCGACACCCTCAGGACGACTGGAATCACAAAGCTCGCATTACGCACCAAGCTCAACTCTGGCCGGCCGCGCGACACCTCTCTGAGCTCGGCTTAGCAGCCGTTCAAGCGGCGCTCGTCTGCAATGGCAAAAGCAACAACAATGACCGATGCGAGCACAAAAAACTCGACGAAGACGAAAACGCCGCTTGCTCGGCGGCATGCTCTTCGCCAATCCCGACTCCACATGCACGCCTCAAGACCCATGCCCATCAAAACCAAACTCAACAATGACATGTTGGCCACCCTGACGGCCGGCGCGCAGGTACTGGAGGAGGACAGCCTCGGCCCCAAAGTTTACAGACTGGCCGATGGCAACTTTCTCAAGCTCTTCAGACGCAAGCGTCTGATCTCTTCGGCGCTGTTCGTTCCTTATTCGGATCGCTTCTGGCTCAACGCCGTGCGACTGAAGGAACTGGGCATTGCCACTCTCACACCGCTGGAACTGTATCGGCTAGAAGACTCTTCCCTGAGCGCGGTGCTGTACAGTCCGCTGCAGGGAAAAACGCTTAAAGACATCTATCTGGATGAACCGGATGCGTTCGGCAAACACCTGCCAATCCTGAGCGACTTCATTCGTACGCTGCATCGCCGTGGCATCTATTTCCGCTCGCTTCACCTGGGCAATATCGTGCTGACGCCGGAAGGCTCGCTGGGCCTGATCGACATCGCCGACCTGAGCTTTCAGCGCCGGCCGTTATCGAAAGCCAAAGCCCGGCGCAATCTCGCCCACTTCACACGCCTACTGGAAAATCTCGGTCTCGCCGAACAGTTCCCGCTGGCAGCCCTGACATCGGCCGTCCTAAAGGACTAACGCAACAGCGCACCGTATCGCTCACGGAAGCGCAACCAGGCTCCCTCGGGATCCAGACCCGCGCGCTGCACTCGCGCCAATGCGTGGGGATCACTCTGCAGATGCTCATTCAAGGCTGCCACCCAGGCGGCCTTTTGATCCAAGGCGACCAAACCAGAGCTGCCCGCCAGCTGTTCGCGGAAAACCGGCAGGTCCGTCGCCAGCACCGGAACGCCGGCGATCACGGCTTCGGGCAACACCAGGCCCAAACCTTCCTGTCGCGAGGGGATACACAACAAATCGAAGGCCCGGTAAAGGCGAGGAGCCTCTGCCACGTGACCTGGCAAATGCACCTGATGAGCTATACCGAGTTTATACGCCAACGCCAACAGCGCCTGCCGTTCCGAGCCCTCGCCGACTATGACCAGCCGGTCAGCGGGATGCGCCTTCAACCACCCTGACGCCACCTCGATCAGCAGGCCGAACCCCTTTTCTTTGACCAACCGGCCAACAGCCCCGATGACGCGCCCTTCCACAGGTACCGATAGGCCGAGAATACGCCTGGCCTCTTCCCTGCTCTTGAGGGCCGCGCCCAGAGCAACCGGCTCCAGGGCGATGCGAGCGCCCACGACCTTGCGCCCGATCTGGCGCTCAAGATCGCCCGCCAGTGTCTCGGAAACCGCCACCAGCTCCAGCCTCTCGGCAGGGAAGCGTTGCAGCAGCCTGATGTGCTCAGGTTTGAGGCGCTTGTGCCCATGAAACAGCACAATGATTCGCACCTCGCTCAGCGCAGCCAGCAGCGGAAGGATGTAGGCCGCCACGCCGATGCCATCAAGTAGCACCGCCCGCGGCCGACGCGCTGCCAGCCACCTGGCCAGACTGCGGCGATCGAACCAGCGTCTCAACGCGGCAAGCCCGCGCCCCTTGATGCGTGTCGAAGACAATCCCAGACTGAAGACCTCGCCGACCTCCGCCAGCGGCTCAGCCTCTCCACCTTGCAGCAAAAGGCTGTTAACAACCATGCCGGTCCCGACGAGTCGAAGGATGTCACGGTGCACCTTGTGCACGGAGGCGAAGGCCGAGCCGCCCCCCCACATGATGTTGAGGACATCCACCTGCGTCTGCATCAGTAGTAAACACCGATCTTGCGCAGTTGCCGCTGCAGCCAGGATGCCTGTCGTGCGGGACGTAACGGCGGACGCATGGTCTCGACGATCTGGCGCCCGATAGCGCCAAAGCCATAGCGCTGTTCGGCCAGCTGACGCCCCGCCTCTGCGATAGCGGCAGCCCTCTGCGGATCCTGCCGCAGCAGGTTAAGTTTTTCGCGCAGCTCCGGGACGTTTCGATACAGAACCAGATTGTGCATGTCGACGAAGCCCAGCGCCGAGTTCTCCACTTCACCATGGTCATAAGCCAGCAGCACACAACCACAGGCCATCGCCTCGAAGTTCTTGATCATGTACTCGCCCATGCCAACATCCGCGCTAACGAAGAAGCGGATGCGGTTCAGGGTATCGCAATACTCCGCCCCCGACTTGGTCTTGGTCACGAGCAGGTTCTCCACCTGCCCCAGCTCCTCGAGCAACGCCTTGCGCCCACTGTAGGCCACGCTCTTGGTGCTGCCAACAAAGGCCAGTTCGATATCCCGCTCCCGGCCTTGGTAGGACAGCAGGGCCTGGTCATAACCCTTGGGCACGAAACAGGCGTCAAATCCTTCCTCGCGTAGGCGCTGACTGACCTGGGCGCCTGAACTGATGATGCGCGCCCATGGCATCCGCCGGTAGTGCGCACTGAACTTTCCGGTGTACTTGCAGGGGATGTAGTTCTGGTAGGCGTCGTGCTCCAGAATCACCAGATTGGGCAGGGTGCGAATAAAACGCCACTGCCGCATTTCTTTCTTGAAACGTAGAAAGAATAGAATCCTGTCGTAACGCGATACGTCCACATGCTCATGGAAGTAACGCTGCAGATGGGCCTGCTCATCGCTGCTCAGCCAGCGGATGTCACAGCTATCGCACGCTTGCGCGATACCGTCATACAGTCGATCCAGTATTGCCCGCTGCTCGGCCTGGACCAGAAAAAGCACGTTCACCGGAACACCTCGAAAACACGACTAGGAAAGATCACGAGAGCTCCCTGAAACAGCTTCACCCAACAGCCTGGCCAGATGCTCCTTCTGCGGCCTGCTCAGCACCTTGCTCCAAGGCTGCCCATTGAGACTTTCGCCTTTAGGCATAGCTTTGCGCCGTAGTTCCTCTGCATACCCACGGCCACAGGCCTCAGCATAAGGATCGGTGCGCATCACCGCAGCGTAGTAAGCCAGCTTGGCATGAGAGCGGACTCGAGAGGGCAGGAACAGACTTCGCAAACGAAAGTTCAAACGATGCCACCAGGCAGGCCTGGGTTTTGTAGTTGGCATCTCACGCACCGCCTGCACGGCAAGTGCTGAAAACGCCTCACCATGGCGCTGGAAGAACGCCGCGACCAGGTGACGCCAATAGTTCTTGCCTGAGAAGTAATGCTTTATCACCCCACGAGACTCCGCAGGTCGCCCCAGGTGCCTGGCCGCGACTCCAACGGCGAATTGCTCGATGATATGAATCTTGGGAACCATCGGATGCATGACATCGATGAGACTCAGCACCTCATCCATCAAACCAGAAGCATCATCCTGGAAGCCCAGAACTCCTGAATTGATCAACAACATCTGCTGATCGACACCATGCCGTTCTGCCAAATAGGGTGCCAAAGCATCATGCAGGGCGTCGCCCTTGTATTCTTTCCAGACACCCTCGATTTCATCGACGAGCCAGGGCGCTTTTGCCAGTCGCTCGAAGAGCCTCACTGGCGAGTCCAGAAAGAAGGTATCCGTATCGATGAAGATGCTCTGCTCGGCATACTGCATTGCATCGCGGATGGCAGCAGCCTTGCGGCGATGCAGATAGCTCGCCGGGCCTGTCCAGTCCTTCAAGGTATCGGCATCGAGCGCAATCAGATCGACCGGCCAACCTTGGAACTGCCCAGGCTCGTCGGTGTACAGCAGAATTCGAGGGCAGGCGCCCTGCGCATGGTGCAGGGCCGAGAGAATGCTGTACTTGGCCTCCTGGTGATATTCCGGCTTGCCTCCGTAAACCAGATAAACCAGTTGCCTGGATACGCGCTCAGGCATCACGGCTTCCTCAATGGCATCAGGCCCAGCGACCAGAAACGAGCATGGGCGCCCGCGTCAGTGAAACAGTCCTTCACCGCATGCTCGGCACTTTTGCGCTCGGTGGTCGGTAGAGCCGATAGGCGAGATGCCAACATCGCATCGTCACCCAGTGCAAACAGCGCATCAGGCTCGCCAACCACCTCGGGCGCCCCACCACAATCGGTCGCCAGCACCGGCACCCCTGCCGCCATCGCTTCCAAAAGCACCATGCCGAACGGCTCGTGGTCGGAGGTCAGCACGAACACGTCGAACGCCTTGAAATAATGTCGCCCATTCGGCACCTGGCCGAGAAAGCGCACCGCCTCGCTGACGCCCAGTTCCGCCGCCAATGCCTTGAGCTGCGCCTCCAGGCGGCCGCTGCCCATGATCGCTAGCAGACTGCCTGCCGGCAGTTGCGGCAATGCCAGGGTGAAGCCGCGGATCAGGGTGGCCTGGTCCTTGTCCGGGTGCAGACGGCCGACGTTGCCGACTATCCAGGCATCCTGGGGCAGCCCCAGATGGTCGCACGCGACCTCGCGGGATACCTGCTCGGCCTGCACGGCCTCGACGTCGATGCGGTTATAGAGGGTTTCGATGCGTTCGGCCGGCCAATCGGGCAGACAGGCGCGCATGTCGTCGCGTACGGCGTTGGACACGCCGAGCAGCGCCAGGCGCTTGCGAAAGAAATTGGCGAACAGCTGTCGGGAACGACGCTTGTAGTCACCGAAAGCGTGATGCACGCCGATCACCGGCAGGTTGCTGCCGAGCAGCGCAACGTAGATCGGCTTGAAGCGGTGGGCGATGCACAGGGCGAAGTGGCGCGAGGTGGCGATCCGGCGGAAATCGCGGATCGCTCCCAGCTTGAGGCCGCGCACCTGAGCGCTGGAGTAGTTGAGGAAAATCACCTCGTCGGAGGCCGAGCCGCGCTCGACCTCGGCACTCGGCTTGCCGGTCAGGTAAACCGTGCAGACCTTGTAGGGCGTGCCCTTGAACAGCACGGCGTATTGCCGCGCGCAATCCAGAAAGGGGCCGTCATAGCCGTGGCAGAACTGCAGCACCCAACGTTCGGGCTCGCCATGAGCCTGGTCAGACGTGGTCATACCAGTCCTTGCCGTCCTTGACCACGAGGATGTCCTCCATGATCAGGTACTGCAGGTCGGAGCCGTAGAACATGTTCAGCGCATCGGTCGGCGAGCAGATCATCGGTTCGCCGCGGCGGTTGAGCGAGGTGTTCAGCGACACGCCGTTGCCGGTGAGCTTCTCCAGCTCCAGCATCAGGTCGTACCAGCGCGGGTTGTACTGGCGCTCCAGCACCTGGGCACGCGAGGTGCCGTCCTCGTGCACCACTTCGCCGACGCGCTCCTTCCACTCCTCGTTCACCTCGAAGGTGAAGGTCATGAACGGGCTCGGGTGATCGACCTTGAGCATCTTCGGCGCCACGGTGTCGAGCATCGACGGGCAGAAGGGTCTCCAGCGCTCGCGGAACTTGATCTGCTCGTTGATGCGGTCGGCCACGCCCGGCACGCTCGGGCAGCCGATGATGGAGCGGCCGCCGAGGGCGCGCGGGCCGAACTCCATGCGGCCCTGGAACCAGGCCACCGGGTTGCCGTCGACCATGATCCTGGCGATGCGCTCGGGGGTATTGTCGATGCGCTTGAACACCGGCTTGTTCGGGTGCTTGGCGCAGGCGGCGATGACCTCCTCGTTGCTGTACGAGGGGCCGAGGTAGACGTGCTCCATCTTCTCCACCGGTACGCCGCGCTGGTGCGAGACATAGGCGGCGGCGCCGACGGCGGTGCCGGCATCGCCGGAGGCCGGCTGCACGAACAGCTCCTTGACGTCGTCGCGGGCGATGATCTTCTGGTTCAGCTTGACGTTCAGCGCGCAGCCGCCGGCGAAGGCGATCTTGCCGGTTTCCTTGAGGATGTCGCCTAAGTAGTACTCCATCATCTCCAGCGCCAGCTTCTCGAACAGTGCCTGCATGCTGGCCGCGTAATGGATGTAGGGATCGTCGGCGATGTCGCCCTGACGCTTCGGCCCCAGCCATTCGATCAGCTTGGGCGAGAAGTAGTAGCCCTTGCCATTTTCCTTGTAGCGACGGAAACCGATGACGTTGGCGTACTCGGTGTTGATGATCAGCTCGCCGTTCTCGAACTTGGCCAGGCGCGAGAAGTCGTACTTGGCGGCATCACCATAGGGCGCCATGCCCATGACCTTGAACTCGCCGTCGAGCATCTCGAAGCCAAGATACTCGGTGATCGCGCCGTACAGGCCACCGAGGGAATCCGGATCGTAGAACTCCTTGATCTTGTGAATCTTGCCGTTCTCGCCCCAGCCGAAGAAGGTGGTGGCGTACTCGCCCTTGCCGTCGATGCCGAGGATCGCGGTCTTTTCCTGAAAGCCAGAGCAGTGGTAGGCGCTGGAGGCGTGGGCCAGGTGATGTTCGACCGGTTCGATCTTGACCTTCTTCAGGTCGAAGCCCAGCTGTACCAGGCACCACTCGATACGCTTCTTGTAGCGCTTGTACCGGCGGTTGCCGAACAGGATCGCATCGAGAGCGCGATCCGGCGCGTAGGCATAGCGCTTGGCGTACTGCCAGCGGGCCTTTTCGAAGATGCTGATGGGGGCGAAGGGAATCGCCACCACGTCGACGTCCGACGGTTTGATCCCGGCTTGTTCCAGGCAGAACTTGGCCGATTCGTAGGGCATGCGGTTCTTCGCGTGCTTGTCGCGCACGAAGCGCTCCTCTTCCACCGCCGCGATCAGCTTGCCGTCGATGTACAGCGCAGCGGACGGATCGTGACTGAGGGCGCCGGACAGGCCGAGAATGGTCAGTGCCACAGGTTTGAGCCTCTAATTCGGGCAGGTGCCGGGCACCTGCGGTAAACGTTGGTCGAGCAACTGGTGCAGGGCGGAGTCCGCCGGCCAGTTGCGCAGAAAACGGGCGCGGTCGCGGGCATAGGCCCGGGCGAAACTGCGCGTACTGTGATGCTGGCGCATGGCATCCAGGTCGATCAGCGACCAGGCGCCCTGCGCGTCATCCCAGAACAGGTTGTGCCCCTTGAAATCGCCGTGGCTGATGCGCTCGCGCAGCAGGGCAGCGAACAGTCGATCCAGCGCCAGCAGCTCGTTTTCCGGGGGTACGGCCTGCTTGTATGCCTCAAAACGCGCAATTATATCCTGCCCGCCGCAATAGTCGGTAATCAGGTATGCGCGGCCCCGTAGCCAGCACCAGCGCCGCTCGATCACCGCCAACGGGCGCGGCGTGGCGATGCCGAGCAGCTCCAGGCGATTGCCTTCGATCCAGCTGTGCCAGGCGCGGCTGGGTCGCCAGAAGCGCTTGAGCCAGTGCAGCCAGTTCTTCACGTTGTAGCGCTTGACCACCAGCTGCCGGTCATCGAGCTCGACGCGCGCCACCGTGGCGGCGCCACCGGTCTTGTAGATATGCCCGGCCTCGATGCGAGCATCCAGGTCGGACAGCAGCGGCTGCAGGGCCGCCTCGGCCTCGCGACGCACCACGCGCAGGCCGAAGGCGCCGATGCGCGCGGCGAACAGGCTGCAGTCGCGCGCCGCCTTCTTCAGATAATCGCGCAGACGCCAGCGACGCACCTTGGCGATCTCGGCCTGGAGCATTTCCAGAGGCAACGCGTGCTCGCCATTGGCTAGCAGATAGTGGATCAGCAGCTCTTCGAGAAAGGGATCCAGCTCGGCCGGCAACTGAGCGAAGAACACGCCGAGATTTTCCAGCACGTGCGCGCGGGACAGTGGCTGGCCCGGCGTTTCCCAACGCACGCCGCCGCCATCGATCAGGTACAGGCGCCCCTCGTGCCGCAGCAGGTTGTCCAGATGCAGATCGTCCTGCCACAGGCCCTGCGCATGCATCCGCCCGATGGCGCCCAGCGCTTCTGCCAGTACGCCTTGCTGGCCATCGCCGAGCAGCGGCTGCTGCGCGACCTCGCGCCAGGCCTGCCAGAGACTCTGCGCGCCATCCAGATACTCGAACAACAGCCAGCCGCCCTGCCCCTCGACGAATCCGTGCGCCAGCAGCTCCGGCGTGTCCAGTCCCTGCCGCGCCATCCGTTCGGCGCCCTCCAGCTCACGCTGAAAATGCCGCTGCGCCTTGCCGCCCACCAGCACCTTGGCCAGCACCTGGCGCCCCAGCCAATGGGCCACGCCGACATAACGCTGCCCCGGCAACACGCGTAGCAGGCGTTCCAGCACCAGAGGCTCGCCTGCCAGCTCCAGCGTCAGCGGCAGTGTCGGCGTCCGCCCGGCCTGACTCAGCTTGTGCAAAGGCATCAACGCGCCTCCTTGTGGCGCTGGCGCGCCTCGAGCAGCCGCCACCAGATATCGACCTGCGCAGGGCTGCCCAGATAGGCCACCAGCAGCTCGCGCACCTCGGCCTCGCTCCAGACCCTGGCGCGGCGCAACAGGGGTTCCAAATCCCTGATTCGATCACGTCGCCCCAGCAACAATGGCCGGGTCTTCTCCAGGTCGATCAGTTGCGCCTCGACGTTATCGCCCTGCTCGCGCAGGAAGATGTGCTTGGGATAGAAGCAGCCATGCACCTGCCCAGCCTGGTGCAGGCATCGCGCCAGCTCGCCACAGGCACGCAGGACAGCTGTACGCCGCGCGGCGTCGACGGTCTGCCAGCGCGCCAACCAGCTGTCCAGATCCTGCCAGCCATCCAGCGCACGGGTCAGCAGGATAGCGCGGCGCTCGCCGGGTACTTTGCGCTCGGCAAAGAAGGCAGCCTGCAAGGCCGGAATGTCCAATTCGGCATAACGGCGAATGTTGCGAAACTCGCGAGCGAAGGTTGGCTCACCGAACGGGCGCAGCAGGCTGTAAGTCAGGTGATTGCTCTGCCGCTTGAGGTAGAAGGCGCGGTCGTCCAGCTCAAGGCGATACACCGTGCTCCAGCCACCGCGCTCGGTGTTGGGCTCATCCACGGCCTCCAGTTGCAGCGCCCACAGCGCCTCGAAACTGGAAAGGCCGTGACGCTCGAGCAGCGCGCGATCCTGCGCGGCGATGAAATCACTCATTCGCGTCCCTCGAAGAACCTGAGAATCTGCAGCACACGCTGCTTGTCACCACGACTCAGCCGACTGCGCTGGCGATATTGCAGGTAGAAGCGCAGGCGTTGCGTGCGCGACAGATGGTATTTGGCGACCTTGTCCAGGCAGGCCAGGTCCTTGACGATGCGGTAACGCAGCAAGGGGCCCCACCAGAAGCTGCCGGTGGGGCAATCGATGAAGAACAGCTCGGCCTTGTCATTGACCAGCAGGTTGCGCCACTTGAGATCGTTGTGGGTGAAGCTATGGTCGTGCAGCGTCCGGGTATGGTTCGCCAGTTGCCGACTGACCGCTGCCACCCAGTGCGAATCATGCAGCCGCGGATCGCCCTGACTGGCCATCTCGGCCATGTCGCGGGTGTTTTCCAGCTCGCGAGTCACCAGCGCACCGCGCACGAACGCGCCGGCGCGGCGCTCCAGCCCATGCGCGATGATCGGCGCGGTGGGAATGCCCCACTTGGCGAAGAGCTTGAGATTCTGCCATTCGGCCTTGACCCGCGGCCGCCCCAGATAGCGGCGCAGCCCCTTGCCGGCGCCCCAGTAGCGCTTGACGTAATAGCGCACGCCGTCGAGCTCGACGCGGATCACCTCGGACAGGGGATCGGAAGTGAGGCGCTCTCCCTTGAGGGCGAATACGGCCTCGAGCGTACCGAAAGCCTCAAGCAATTGCGGATGTTGCAGGTCATGCTTCCAAGTCGTCATGCCTGCCGTCCCTTCCAGTTCGGCAAGGCCTGCACGATCCGGCGCAGCGGAATGAAAGGGCGCCAGACCGTATTGCCCAGCCACTTGAAGCTCAGCACCGGATTGATCACGTAATTGAGCTCATTGAAACCCGGACGCCAGGTGAAATCGGTACGACGGCGGGTAATGGTGAACGTACGCAGCCCCATGAGCGAACCGAGATGCCCGCCTCCAGAGTCGTTGCTGATGACAACGGAGCATGTACGCAGAAAGTCGACGAGCCCTTTCAGATCCGCGAAGGCATGCACCCTGTAGTCTGCGTATTCAGCACTCAACCTCTGCTGCTCGGCGGGGATTACAACGAACTCGACCAGCCACCCTCTGGCAGCCAGAGAACGTGCCAGACGGCGAAACCCAGAGCATGAAAAGTTCTTGCTGGCATGGGGCGTCGTTGGAAAAATCGCGACGCGCCGCTCCGCATCCGCCGGCGGAACAGGCATCGCCTGCAGGCCTGCAATGGGCTGAGTCAGGTCGAGCCCCAGTATCTGCTCGGCATAAAGATCGATCCATTGCACCATGCTCTTGCCGGCCTTCGGATCGCGACAGATCACGTTATGCGCCCCGGCGATCTCATACCCGAACAGTGACACGGGTTGTTGCTCGGGCTTGAATGCGCGTGGCAGCTTCTTGCCAGCCAGATAGGCCACATTGCCCAGCGGCGCGTCGACCTGCCAGTCGATGGCACAGATCACCAGGTCATTGCGCTCTGCCAGACCCACCACATCGGGTTTGCCGCCGATTATTTCCAGACCCGGCAGGTACTCATGTATAGAGGCCAACGAAGCGGAAGCCAGGCTGACCTTCGCGCCAGCGGCCTGCAGACGCCAGGCCAGGCGCAGGAACAAAGTGGTATCTCCGAGCGCCGGACAGGGTACGAGCGCGACGCTCACCCCAGGGCCGATCAATGTCTTGCTCTCCGACATCTACAGTCGATCTCCATAACGCTGCTTACGCTCGTACAGTTTCGCCGCCTTGCGCTCCAGCCAGGCGAGCAGGCGCGCCTCATCGCGCAGTACCTGGCGCAGAGGACGCTGGAAGTAGCTGCGTAGAAAGCGCAGCTTGTCGCGGCGGGTCAGGCCGATATCCAGCGCAGAAAAATACAATGCTGCCAGGTCCTTGTCGCGCCAGCGCCTTGGCGTGGCGCTGCGTACCTGGGCGCGGTGCAGGTCGATGACCGACAGGCGCAGGTCATCGGCCTGAATCGGCCGGTCGGTATGCAGCAGGAAATGACAGATATAACAGTCGCGATGATTGACGCCGGCACGGTGCATGGTGCCGGTCATCTGCGCTACCTCGCGAATCAGCGCCCATTTGAGCACAGGCTTGGGTGGCTGCTGCGCCCAGTTCAGGCTGAGCTGTTCCAGGTCGACGGTCGGCGCCAGTTCCTCGGTAATGATGAACGAGTGTTGGCTGGCCGGATTGGCGCCGCGCTCGCCATAGGCTACCGCGGTCATGGTCGGCACCCCGGCCTCGGTCAGGCGGGCGATGGCCTGCCACTCCTGCCCGGCGCCCAGCACTGGGGCCTTGGCAGTGAGCAGGTTCTTGGCGATCTCGCCCCAACCGATGCCACGGTGGATCTTGACGAAGTAGCCACGGCCGTCGACTTCGGTGCGCAGGGTGCGGCGGCCTTCCAGCTCGCGGTAGACCTGGCCCTGCAGCGCCTCGACGGCCTCGAAGGCATCGCGGCCCGCCCACAGCCTCTTGAAGGGTTCGGCGAGCATCAGCTTCACGCGCGCTTCTCCGCAAGGATCACATCGGCGGCCTTCTTCGGCATCGAATACAGGTCGGCGCTGTCGGCGTAGGCCAGGCCGTTGCGCCCCCAAAATGCACGACGCTCGGGGTCGGCGAGCATGTCGGCCAGGGTGCGGTTGAGCTGCTCCTGCTCGAACGGGCTGGACAGCACGCGCCCGCAATCGGCATCGGCGATGTAGTGGGCGTAGCCGCAGACATCGGTGACCAGCACCGGCAGGCCGGAGACCAGCGCCTCCAGCAGTACGGTGCCGGTGTTCTCGTTGTAGGCCGGGTGAATCAGCAGATCGGCGCCGAGCAGAAAGCGCGGAATGTCGCTGCGCCCCTTGAGGATCTGCACCTGATCGGACAGACCCAACGCCTTGATCTGCAGCAGGAAGGGTTTGGGATCATCCTGGCCGATGGCGATCAGGCGCGTGCGCTTGCGCAGCTCGCGCGGCAGCGAGGCCAGCGCCTTGAGGCTGCGATCCAGGCCCTTGGTCTTGAAACCGGAACCGATCTGCACCAGCAGCAGGTCGTCGTCGGCCAGCTTGAATTCGCGGCGGAATTCGGCGCGAATCTCGGCCGCATTGGCCGGCGCGCGGCGATCCTGGGCGATGCCCGGCGGCAGCAGGTGAAAGCGCTGCAGCGGGGTGTTGTAGTGCTTGATGAACAGTGGCTGCTGCACCTCGGAAATCATCAGGATCTCGGTCTTCGATTCGGGCGCGAACACCGCGCGTTCATAATCGGCGAAGTGCTTGTAGCGGCCCCAGCGGCGATAGATCGGGTTGCGCAGGGTCTGCGCCTTGTCCTCGAAACAGCCGTCGGCGGCGTAGTACACGTCGAGACCCGGCATCTTGTTGAAGCCGATCACCCGGTCGACCGGATCGCGCGCCAGGTCCGCCTGCAGCCAGGCCGTGAACTTCTCGTTGCGGCGGTGATTGAACAGCGCACGCACCGGCGCCACGCGCACGTCGAAGCCGCCTGGGTTTTCCCCTTCCCAGATCGGCGTGTAGACGCGAATGGCATGGCCGCGCGCCTGGCACTCCAGGGCGATGCGCATGAAGTCGCGCTGCAGCCCGCCGAACGGGAAGTACTTGTAGAGAACGAAGGCCAGTTGCATAGCCGCTCCTTAAAGGGTGCCGGGAGGCGCCAGCAGCAGCGCCTCCAGTTCCAGGCCAACGCGCTCTGCACCGAGGCCATCGAAGCAGGGCTTGTCACGGTCACCGCTGCCGGCGTTCGGGCCACTGGCGCACAGATGAATCTGGCTACGGCCATAGGCGCCCACCTTGCCGGGCAGGGTCGGACCGTAGAGGGAAATGTTCGGCACATCCAGCGCCGCAGCCAAATGACCGAGACCGGTGTCGACGGAAACGCAGGCGCTGGCGCCAGCGATCACCTTGGCTACGCCGGCCAGGTTCAGTTTCGGCAGCACGGCGGCATGCGTGAGGCCGGCGGCGATGCGTTCGGCACGTGCCTTCTCCGTCTCGTTGCCCCAGGGCAGGCGCACGGCCCAGCCCAGCTCGTCCATGCGCTCGGCCAGGGCGCGCCAGTCGGCTTCCGGCCAGTGCTTGCTGGCCCAGGTGGTGCCATGCAGGAACACCAGATAGGGCTGCGCCACGGCGTCCATCATCGCCGCGCGATTCAGGCCATAGTCGCCGCTGCCGGCCGGCAGTGGATAATCCAGCGCCTGGGCGAACAACTGGCGCACGCGCTCCAGGGCATGCTGATCCCTGGCCACTGCGTAGCGCCGGTCATAGAAGCGGCTGGCCAGCGGTTCACGCGCCGAATCGCGATCCAGCCCGGCCACCGGCGCCTGCACGTAGCGCGTCAGCCAGGCACTCTTGAGCAGGCCCTGGGCATCGATCACCAGGTCGTAACGGGTTTCGCGCAGACGCTGCTTGAAGCGCGCCCATTCGCCGCTGCGCCAGGTGCGCAGCGGGTGCTTGCGCCAGCGACGGATGGCCACCGGAATCACCTGGGAAACGGCCGGATGCCAGGCGGGAATCTCGGCGAAGCCTTCCTCCACCACCCAGTCGAAGCGGATGCCGGGAATGGCGCGAGCCGCATCGGTCAGTGCCGGCAGGGTATGCACCACGTCGCCCAGCGACGAGGTCTTGATGATCAGCACCCGCAAATCAGTCGCCCTCGACCAATGCCAGCGGATCGCCGACCAAACGGTCCAGCGCCTCGATCACCGGCCGCGGCTTGAGCTCGCGCAGGCAGTTGTAGTGACCAAAGCGACAGGTGCGCTCGAAACAGGGGCTGCAGTCCAGTCCCAGGCGCACGATTTCCACCTGGTCGGCCAAGGGCGGCGTGAAACCCGGCGAAGTGGAGCCGTAGACGGCCACCAGCGGGCGATTCAGCGCCGCTGCCACGTGCATCAGGCCGGAATCGTTGGACACCACCGCCGTGGCGGCGGACATCAGGTCGATGGCCTCGGCCAGGCTGGTCTGCCCGGAGAGGTTGCTGACTTCTTCGCGCAGGCCCGGGATCAGGCGCATGCGAATGTCCTCGCCGCCGGCATGGTCGTTCTTCGAACCGAACAGCCAGACCTGCCAGCCGGCGCGAATCTTGATCTCGGCGACCTTGGCATAGTGCTCGGCCGGCCAGCGCTTGGCCTCGCCGAACTCGGCGCCGGGACACAGCGCCAGCACCGGGCGATCCAGCTGCAGCTCGAACTTGGCCAGAGCGGCCTCGCGACTGGCCTCATCGATCTGCAGACGCGGCTGCGGATAAGGCTGCGGCAAGGCGGCGCCCGGCTCATAGGCCAGCGCCATGAAGCGCTCGATCATCAGCGGATAGCGCGCCTTGTCCAGCTTGCGGATATCGTTGAGCAGGCCATAGCGCATCTCGCCCTTCCAGCCGGTGCGCTTGGGAATCCCGGCGAACCAGGGCACCAGTGCGGACTTCAGCGAATTGGGCAGCAGGATGGCCTGGTCGTACTGGCCGGCCAGCGACTTGCCGATGCGCCGGCGCGTGGCCAGATCGAGCACGCCATGGCCCAGCGGCAGGCTCAGCGCGGCGCGCATCTCGGGCATGCGCTCGAGAATCGGCCGGCTCCACTCGGGCGCCAGCACGTCGATCTCGCATTCGGGATGGCGCTGCTTCAGGCACTGGAACAGGGTCTGCGCCATCACCATGTCGCCCACCCAGCTGGGCCCAACGATCAATATCTTCATATCTTTTCCAGAAACGACCAGGGAGGCTTTCGCCTCCCCGTCGAGCCTTCGAGGAATCGCTTACTTGACCAGCGTACGCCACTCGGCGTGGGCGCTGGTCTTGCCGGTGACCAGGTCGAAGTAGGCTTTCTGCAGCTTCTCGGTGACCGGGCCGCGGCGGCCGATGCCGATCTGACGACCATCCACTTCGCGGATCGGCGTGACCTCGGCGGCGGTACCGGTAAAGAAGGCTTCGTCGGCGATGTACACCTCGTCGCGGGTGATGCGCTTCTCCACCACCTTGATGCCATGCTCGGCAGCCAGGGTCAGGATGGTGCTGCGGGTGATGCCGTTGAGGCAGGAGGTCACTTCCGGGGTGTACACCACACCGTCCTTGACCAGGAAGATGTTCTCGCCCGAACCCTCGGCCACGTAACCCTCCGGGTCCAGCAGCATGGCCTCGTCGGCACCGCCGGAGATGGCTTCCTGCAGGGCCAGCATCGAGTTGATGTAGTTGCCGTTGGCCTTGGCGCGGGTCATGGAGATGTTGACGTGGTGACGGGTGTAGGAACTGGTGCGCACCTTGATGCCGCTGACCAACGCTTCCTCGCCCATGTAGGCGCCCCAGTGCCAGGCGGCGACGATCACGTGCACCTTGAGACCCGAGGCGCGCAGGCCCATGCCCTCACTGCCGAAGAACACCATCGGACGCAGATAGGCGCTTTCCAGGCCGTTTTCTCGCACCGCGGTGCGCTGCGCTTCGTTGATCTCTTCCTTGGAGAAGGGGATCTGCATGTTGAAGATATGCGCCGAATCGAACAGGCGGTCGGTGTGCGCCTGCAGGCGGAAGATGGCGGTGCCGTCCGGGGTGTTGTAGGCGCGCACGCCCTCGAACACGCCCATGCCGTAATGCAGGGTGTGGGTCAGCACATGGGTGTTGGCTTCGCGCCACGGCACCAGCTCGCCGTCGTACCAGATCACGCCATCACGGTCGGACATCGACATCTTGCCTGCTCCTCAAATTCGCTTCACGGTTCGAACAATTAGGTGGGGCCGCAGCCCCGTCATTCAACTCAGCCCCAGTT
The DNA here is from genome assembly GCF_029834875.1 of Pseudomonas sp. GD04158. Lineage (NCBI taxonomy): Bacteria > Pseudomonadati > Pseudomonadota > Gammaproteobacteria > Pseudomonadales > Pseudomonadaceae > Pseudomonas > Pseudomonas sp. GD04158. The sequence continues at coordinate 61,881 of NZ_JAODYT010000021.1, forward strand.
CGCGCCACAGGCGCATCACGGCGCGGCGCTCGTCCTGGAACTGATCGCCCGGCACCACCCCGGGCTGCTTCTGCAGCGCCTGGCGGTGGGCAGCCGAGCGGTAAATCTTGTAGACCTCACGCAGCAGACCGGCATCTTCGGACGACATCAGACCAACGCGTTCGAGCCCCTCGAGGATGCGAATGTTGTCGGTGAATTCGAGCAGTTGCGGGTATTGCCACGACCAGGCCAGGGCCGCGTATTGCACCATAAATTCGATATCGACGATACCACCGGCGTCCTGCTTCAGATCGAAGGAAGCCGCTGCGTCGAAGGCGTTTTCCGCGGTGCCGGCGGCGGTGGCGCGGGTGCCGAGGTTGTCGCGCATCTTCGCCCGCATCTCGCTGACCTCGGTGCGCAGCGCCGCCACTTCGCGCTGCCGCCCCAGCACCTCGCCGCGCACGCGGGCGAACTCGCCGGCCAGACGCTGGCAGCCCACCAGCACCCGCGCGCGCACCAGCGCCTGGTGCTCCCAGGTCCAGGCCTCGTTTTCCTGATAGCGCTGGAAGGCGCCGAGCGAGCTGACCAGGAGCCCCGCCGCGCCGGAGGGCCGCAGGCGCATGTCCACCTCGTACAGCGCGCCGGAGGTGGTCTGGGTGGTCAGCAGGTGGATGATGCGCTGGCCCAGGCGGGTGAAGAACTGCGCGCCGTCGATGGGCTTGGCGCCGTCGGTCTCGGCCTGCGGATCGCCGTCATGGATAAACACCAGGTCCAGATCCGAGCCGTGGCCGAACTCCAGGCCGCCGACCTTGCCGTAGCCGACGATGATGAAATCGGGGTCGCAGGGCGTGCCATCGGTACGAAACGGCCGGCCATGACGCTGCACCGTGTGCTGCCAGGCCAGCGCCAGCACCTGATCGAGAATGGCCTCGGCCAGCCAGGTCAGGTAGTCAGAGACCTTCATCAGGGGCAGCGTGCCGGCGATTTCCGAGGCGGCCACGCGCAGGCTGTGGGCCAGCTTGAAGTGACGCAGCGCCTCCATCTGCTGTTCCAGGTCGTCCTCGGGGATGCGGATCAGCCGCTCGCGCAGCTCGGCCGCCAGCTCCGGCGCCAGCGGCGGATGGTAGAGCCGGCCTTCGTTGAGCAGTTCGTCGAGCAGCAGCGGGAAGCGTGCGATCTGCTCGGCGATCCACGGGCTGGCGGCGCACAGGCTGATCAGCCGCTGCAGGGCACCGGGGTTTTCCGAGAGCAGCACCAGGTAGGCCGAGCGCCGCGCCACCTTTTCCACCAGCGGCAGCACCCGCTCCAGCACGCGGTCCGGCGCCTCGTGCTCGACCGTCTCGGCCAGCAGACGCGGCACGAAGGCATCCAGCCGCTCACGCCCCAGGCGCTGCATGGCGCGAACCTGCGGCCCATTGCGCAGGTCGCCAAGACGCTTGAGCGCGACCAGCGGCTCGACGAAGCCCGCCTCCTGCAGTTGGCGCGCAGCGCTTTCCTCGTCGATGGCCGCTTCCCACAGCGGCAGCCACTCGGCGCCCACGCAGGCGCTACCGGCGGCGGCCTCATCCTCGTCCGGATCGGCGATCACCTGCTGGAAATGCCATTCGATGCGCCCGCGCCAGTGCATCAGACGCTCATGGAAACTCGCCCAGTCGGCAAAGCCCATGATCGCCGCCACCCGCGCCTGGTCGCGCGCGTCCGCCGGCAGCATCTGCGTCTGCCGGTCGCCGATGCCCTGCAGGGCGTGCTCGGTGTAGCGCAAAAACTCGTAACCCTCGCGCATCTCCGCCACCACCGCGGGCGGCAGATAGCCCTGGCCCTCGAGGGTCGCCAGCACCTTGAGCAGGGGCCGCTGCTGCAGGCTGAGGTCGCGCCCGCCATGAATCAGCTGGAAGGCCTGGGCGATGAACTCGATCTCGCGGATGCCGCCGGCACCGAGCTTGATGTTCTCGCTCATGCCCTTGCGCCGCACCTCCTGCTGGATCAGCAGCTTCATCGCGCGCAACGCCTCGATGGCGGAGAAATCCAGATAGCGCCGGTAGACGAAGGGCCGCAGCATCTCCAGTAGCTCGGCGCCGGCGGCCTGGTCGCCGCCGACCACGCGCGCCTTGATCATGGCGTAGCGCTCCCAGTCGCGCCCCTGATCCTGGTAGTACTGCTCCAGCGCATTGAAGCTGAATACCAGCGCACCGGATGAACCATAGGGGCGCAGGCGCATATCGGTACGGAACACGAAGCCATCGACGGTGATGGCGTCCAGGGCTTTTATGAGCTTTTGCCCGAGGCGGATAAAGAACTCCTGGTTATCCAGCGGCCGCTTGACCCCTTCGGTCTCGCCGCCTTCCGGGTAGCCGAAGATCAGATCGATGTCCGAAGACAGATTCAGCTCATGGGCGCCGAGCTTGCCCATGCCGAGGATGACCATGTGCTGCGCCTGGCCGCTGCGTCGACCGATCGGCGTGCCGAACTGCTGGCAATGGCGCGGATAGAGCCAGTGGTAGGCCAGATCGATGCAGGCGTCGGCCAGATCGGAGAGATCGCGGCAGGTCTCGGCCAGCGCCGCCTGGCGGCTGAAGTCGCGCCAGATGATGCGCAGCTGCTGGCGGTTGCGAAAGCGCCGCAGGCAGCGGCCGAGCGCGTCCTCGTCGGCACACTCGGCCAGCAGCGTTGCCAGCTGATCGCGCAACTCGCCGGGCTTCAGGCTGCGCTCCAGCTCGCCGGAGTCGGCCAACGCCATGAACATCTGCGGATCGCGGATCGCCTGCTCGCTGACGAAGTCGCTGAGTGCCGTGACCTGACGCCAGGCCTCGCGCCGCGCCTGCGGCCACTGCGCCAGCTTTGCAGGCAGCGCCTCATGTTCGAGCAATGCAGCCTGTAGCGACTGCTCGGCACGCTCGGCCAGGGGGATCAGAGAAGAGGGCAATTCGACCGGCGACGGCAGGCTCATGGTCTATCCTTTTGGCGGGTTGCCGGACGCACGGCACAACCGCCCGAAGCCCCACTGGCGCAGGGCGCGCGCGGCCGGCAGAACCGCGGATTGTAGTTTTACTACTAAAGAATTGTATCCAGAGGGCTGAATCCGGCGTCGGAATGTAGTAAAACTACAAGCGGCCGGTCCTACCCCCGGTAAATCCAAGAATTTCAACTCGCCCGCTCAAAAAGCCGGCGAGATCCAACTGGCCTCCGATTCTGGAAGCCTTTCCGCCCTGGAGCAAGCCATGCAAGACCTCGATCCGATCGAAACCCAGGAATGGCTGGACGCCCTTGAATCCGTCCTCGACCGTGAGGGTGAAGACCGTGCCCATTACCTGATGACCCGTCTGGGCGAGCTGGCCACCCGTAGCGGTGCGCAACTGCCCTACGCGATCACCACGCCGTACCGCAACACCATCCCGGTCACCCACGAAGCGCGCATGCCCGGCGACCTGTTCATGGAGCGCCGCATCCGCTCGTTGGTGCGCTGGAACGCCCTGGCCATGGTGATGCGCACCAACCTGGACGACCCGGATCTGGGTGGCCACATTTCCAGCTTCGCCTCCTCGGCGACCCTGTACGACATCGGCTTCAACTACTTCTTCCAGGCCCCGACCGAAGAACACGGCGGCGACCTGGTGTTCTATCAGGGCCACGCCAGCCCCGGCGTCTACGCCCGCGCCTTCATGGAAGGGCGCATCAGCGAAGAGCAGATGCAGAACTTCCGCCGCGAAGTGGACGGCAAGGGTCTGTCCTCCTATCCGCACCCCTGGCTGATGCCGGACTTCTGGCAGTTCCCCACCGTCTCCATGGGCCTCGGCCCGATCCAGGCCATCTACCAGGCCCGCTTCATGAAGTACCTGGAAGCGCGCGGCTTCATCCCCGCCGGCAAGCAGAAGGTCTGGTGCTTCATGGGCGACGGCGAGTGCGACGAGCCGGAATCCCTCGGCGCCATTTCCCTGGCCGGCCGCGAGAAGCTGGACAACCTGATCTTCGTCATCAACTGCAACCTGCAGCGCCTCGACGGCCCGGTGCGCGGCAACGGCAAGATCATCCAGGAACTCGAAGGCGTGTTCCGCGGCGCCCAGTGGAACGTCAACAAGGTGGTCTGGGGTCGTTTCTGGGACCCGCTGTTCGCCAAGGACAAGGACGGCGCCCTGCAGCGTCGCATGGACGAAGTGGTCGACGGCGAATACCAGAACTACAAGGCCAAAGACGGCGCCTATGTGCGCGAAAACTTCTTCAATAGCCCGGAACTCAAGGAGATGGTCAAGGACCTCTCCGACGACGAGATCTGGAAGCTCAACCGTGGCGGCCACGACCCGTACAAGGTCTACGCGGCCTACCATCAGGCCGTGAACCACAGCGGCCAGCCGACCGTGATCCTGGCCAAGACCATCAAGGGCTACGGTACCGGCGCCGGTGAAGCGAAGAACACCGCGCACAACACCAAGAAGGTCGATGTCGACAGCCTGCGCCAGTTCCGCGACCGCTTCGACATTCCGGTCAAGGACGAGGACCTGGAAAAGCTGCCGTTCGTCAAACCGGAGCCGGGCAGCCCCGAGTACAAGTACCTGCACGAGCGCCGCAACGCGCTGGGCGGCTTCGTCCCGCAGCGCCGGCAGAAGAGCTTCAGCATCCCCACTCCGCCGCTGGATACCCTCAAGGCCATCCTCGACGGCTCGGGCGACCGCGAAATCTCCACCACCATGGCCTTTGTGCGCATCCTCGCGCAGCTGGTCAAGGACAAGGAACTGGGCCAGCGCATCGTTCCGATCATCCCGGACGAGGCCCGTACCTTCGGTATGGAAGGCATGTTCCGTCAGCTCGGCATCTACTCCTCGGTCGGCCAGCTGTACGAGCCGGTCGATAAAGACCAGGTGATGTTCTACAAGGAGGACAAGAAGGGTCAGATCCTCGAGGAAGGCATCAACGAAGCCGGCGCCATGAGCTCCTTCATCGCCGCCGGTACCTCGTACTCCAACCACAACCAGCCGATGCTGCCGTTCTACATCTTCTACTCGATGTTCGGCTTCCAGCGTATCGGCGACCTGGCCTGGGCCGCTGGCGACAGCCGCACCCGTGGTTTCCTGATCGGCGGCACCGCCGGCCGTACCACCCTCAACGGTGAAGGCCTGCAGCATGAAGACGGTCACAGCCACATGCTGGCAGCGACCATCCCCAACTGCCGCACCTACGACCCGACCTATGGCTACGAGCTCGCCGTGATCATCCGCGAAGGCATTCGCCAGATGACCGAAGAGCAGCAGGACATCTTCTACTACATCACCGTGATGAACGAGTCGTACCAGCAGCCGGCCATGCCGGAGGGTATCGAGCAAGGCATCATCAAGGGCATGTACCTGCTCGAGGAAGACAAGAAGGAAGCCGCACACCACGTGCAGCTGCTGGGTTCCGGCACCATTCTGCGCGAAGTGCGCGAAGCGGCGAAGATCCTGCGCGACGAGTACAACATCGGTGCCGATGTATGGAGCGTCACCAGCTTCAACGAACTGCGCCGCGACGGCCTGGCCGTGGAGCGTCGCAACCGCCTGCACCCGGGCCAGAAGCCGCAGCAGACCTACATCGAGCAGTGCCTCAGCGGTCGCAAGGGTCCGGTCATCGCCTCCACCGACTACATGAAGCTGTTCGCCGAGCAGGTTCGTCAGTGGGTACCGAGCAAGGAATACAAGGTGCTGGGCACCGACGGCTTCGGCCGCAGCGACAGCCGCAAGCAGCTGCGTCACTTCTTCGAAGTGGATCGCAACTGGGTCGTGCTGGCCGCCCTGGAAGCCCTGGTAGACCGTGGCGAAATCGAAGCCAAGGTGCTGGCTGACGCCATCGCCAAGTTTGGCATCGACGCCGACAAAGCCAACCCCCTGGACTGCTAAGGAGCGTAGCGATGAGTGAGTTGATTCGCGTACCCGACCTCGGCGGTGAAGGCGAGGTGATTGAACTGCTGGTCAAGGTCGGCGACCGTATCGACGCCGAGCAGAGCGTACTGACCCTGGAGTCCGACAAGGCCTCCATGGAAGTGCCCTCGCCCAAGGCCGGCGTGGTCAAGGAAATCAAGGTCAAGATCGGCGACCGCCTGAAGGAAGGCGACGAGCTGCTGGTGCTGGAAGTCGAAGGGG
>NZ_JAODYT010000022.1:0-65488 GCF_029834875.1 Pseudomonas sp. GD04158
TATTGAGCACGGCCATCAGCATGGGTTTGCCGGGGAACGCCAGGGCATCGAACGCACGCGCCAGCGACTGTCCGGCCGCCACCCGCGGCGCCAGGTTGGCGAAATCCCGCCGCAGGCGGGCATTGCTCTGCGCCGCGCAGGCACGCGGCAGCGCGTCGAGCACCGGCATGCCGGCCTCCAGCAACAGGCCCAGGCTGTCGCAGAAATTGCGCAGGTCGGCCCGCCGCTGCAGGCTGCCCAGCAGCGGCATGGCCAGGATCAGATCATCCAGCGCAGTGGGCTGCGCCGCGGCACGCAGCTGCCAACGGCGCCACAGCCAGCGCACACCGAAATACAGGCCGAGCAGCCAGAGTACCGGCAACGCCACCTGCGCCAGATAGCCGCCCAGGCCGAGGGCACCGCCCACCAATGCCGGCAGAGGCTTGACCGCCAGCGCCAGCAGCAGAATGCCGGCGGGCAGAAGCAGGCGGGACTTCAGGGCAGCGGCATGGTTGGCCTGCTCGGCGTAACGCTGGGCCAACTGTTCATGAATATGCGCCAGTCCGCCGGCCTCCTGCGCGGCCCGTACCAGGGTGCTCTCCAATGGCGTGAATACGCCACTGAGCTGGCCGGAACTCGCCAGGTCGCGCCCGCCGCCGACCATCTGCCGCAGGCGCCTGACGGCCGGCTCATGGCGGGCGCCAAGCATCAGCCCGGCCAGTGCCTGGTCGATCGGCACACCGGCCCGCTCCATCGCCGCCAGGTGGGCAAATAGCTGGGCGCGGCTGTTCAGGTCGAGAGGCTTGGAAGTACGGGGCATCAGTGCGCTCGTCACAGGGGAAAGTCACAGGTTAACCAGCCTGCCGCGCGCACCTCCAGTCCGAGGTCAGCAAGGCGCGATTCAATCGACACGCAACAGCTCGGCCAGCGCCTCGTCATCGGCGCTGGGAAACCACTGCCGGTAGATGCGCTCCAGGCTGCCGTCCCGGCGCATCTCGTCCAGGGCACGCTGCCAACGCGCCACGCGTTCGAGATCGGTCTGCCGCGAGAAGGCGATGTAGGAGTCGTTGGGCATCAGGTCGAACTGTTCCTGCAACTGGCTGGCGTGCATGCCCTGCTCGGCCAACATGCCATCGAGGGTGAGGTTGTTGGCGAGCAGCAGCTTGACCCGGCCATGGCGGAACATGCGCAACATGTCCTGCGGGGTCGGCACCCCGTAGAGATTCTCCATCTGCTGTTCGCGCAACAGCTCGTAGCTGTACCACTGCTTGGGCACGGCAAGGGTGCCGAGCTGACGCACATCGTCCAGGTTGGCCACGCGCACGCCGGACTCCTTGAGGCTGTAGAAGCGCGTATGACCGCGGGCAATCGGCCCGACCCAGTGGAACAGGGGCTCGCGCGCCGGCGTGCGCACGGTGGAGAACAGGGCGGTATCGGCCTGCTGCCGAACCTGGTGGTAGCCGCGGGTCCAGGGCACCAGCTCGATGCGCGCCACCTCGCCGGTACGGCGGATCAGCTCTTCGACCACCGCCACCGCCATGCCGCTCGGCCGCCCCTCTTCGAGATAGCTGAACGGCCGGTAATCCTCGGTGTACAGCCTCAGCTCGGCAGCCGCCGCGCTCAGGCAGCAGAGCAGCACAAGAACACCGGCCATGCAATTCCGAATCATCGTTCGCCACCGTCTAGGGCGCGCCCTACAGCCAATTCAGGGCGACCAGGCGAAGGATGATAAACGCCCGTCTCGTGCATCACCAAGGCTGTTCTGGCGAGGCCATCTCGGCCAGCTTGTCGGCGGTGAGTACGCGGGGCTCGAGCAGCAGACGCAGACGCGCGGCAGCCGGTTCGCCACGCAAGGCGCGCTGCACCAGGCGCACCGCATGATCGCCGATGGCCTGCGGCTGTTGCAGCAACAATGCCTGGATCTCGCCCTGGCGCACGGCATCGAACAGCAGATCGCCGCCATCGAAACCGACGAAGCGCACCTGCCCGGCCTTGCCCAGCTGGCGCAGGGCCGCCAGGGTCGCGCGAGTGCTGCTGCCATTGGGGCTGAACAGGCCATCGAGCCGGGGCAGGTGTTCGCTCAGGGCGGCGACGATGCCTTCCCGGTCGTCGCCCAGATAGGCGTCAAAGGCCACCTCCAGACCGGCCGCCTGCGCCGCCAGCAGGAAGCCGCGTTCGCGCTCGCGGGTCGACTGCAAATCCTGACGCAGGCGCAGCAGGGCGACCCGGCCACGACCGCCCAGCAGTTCGGCCAGCTGTTGCCCGGCCAGCTGCCCAGCGAGGAAGTTGTCGGTGGCGACCAGGCCGTAGGCACCCTCTCCGGCGATATCACGATCGATGTACACCGTGGGGATGCCCTGCGCGCGCAGGGCCGCGACGCGCGACTCGATGGCCTGCCCGGTCGGGGCGATGATCAGCCCCCTGCAGCCGCGCGCCACCACCCGCTCGATGAGCTGCAACTGCACCTCCACATCGCCATCGTGACTGAGGCCACGGGTGTACAAGTCCAGCTCAAGCTCGTCGGCACTTTGCCGTGCACCGGCCTCCACCGCGCTCCAGAAGGTGGAGCTGCCGGCTGGCACCATGCCGATGCAGTCACGCGCCCAGCTGGCGCCGGGCAACAGAACGGCAGCACTGATCAGCAGATGGCATAGGCAGGCGATTCTCGGCATGACGTGAACTCCCAGGCTGTGCCATCACTTTAGCATCGCAAGGCGCCTGTTCTCGCCTGTCGGCAGGCTGTCGACTCATACTTTTTCACACTCCAAACCGACAGTCGGGCTGGCCCTGGCGCGCCGGGCAGGCGATCATCGGGCCTCCTAAGCAGACTCCAGCTACCATGACCGCAACTACCGACAGCCGTACCCCGACACACAAGCCCCGTCCGCTGATCGATCTGGCCATCAGTATCCTGATTCCCTCCTTCATCCTGATGAAGCTGAGCGGCGAGCATCGCCTGGGAGCCGACGGTGCGCTGCTGCTGGCACTGGCCTTCCCGCTGGGCTGGGGCGCGTTCGAGCTGATCAAGTACCGCAAATTCAACTTCATCGCCCTGCTCGGTCTGATCAGCGTCGCGTTGACCGGCGGTATCGGCCTGCTCAAGCTCGACACCCAGTGGCTGGCGGTCAAGGAAGCGCTGATTCCCGGGCTGATCGGCATCGCCGTGCTGGTTTCCACCCGCACCCGCTACCCGCTGATCCGCACCCTGCTGTTCAACAAGACGGTGCTCAACGTCGACAAGATCCACGAGCGCCTGGAACAGGGCGGCCACGTCGAGCATTTCGAAACGCGGCTGATGCGCGCCACCTACTGGCTCAGCGGCACCTTCTTCTTCTCCTCGTTCATGAACTACGTGCTGGCCAAGTGGATCGTCAACAGCCCGGCCGGCACCGAGGCGTTCAACGACGAACTGGGGCGCATGACTCTGCTCAGCTATCCGATGATCGCCATCCCCTCGATGATCATGCTGATGGCCATCTTCTACTACCTGTGGAAGACCATCCATGGCCTGACCGGCCTGAGCCTGGAAGAGATCATGGCCAACAGCGGCCAGGAATCGCAGTCCTGAACCTCGCCGGCCCAGCGGCCGGCGCGCTCCTGCCATGCTGACGCTGTCCGTCTATCCGGCGCTGTTTCTCTCGGCCTTCGGCGCGGCGACGTTGCTGCCGCTGCAGTCCGAAGCCGTTCTGGTCGCCCTGCTGCTGGCCGGCCAGCACCCGCTCTGGGCCCTGCTGCTGGTGGCCACCCTGGGCAACGTGCTGGGCTCCTGGGTCAACTGGCTGCTGGGCCGCTCCCTCGAACGCTATCGCGAGCGCCGCTGGTTTCCGGTCAGCCCGGCGCGGCTGCAGCAGGCGCAGGCCTGGTACGCACGCTATGGTCGCTGGTCGCTGCTGCTGAGCTGGATGCCGGTGATCGGCGACCCGCTGACCCTGGTCGCCGGGGTGATGCGCGAGCGCCTGTGGGTATTTCTGGCTATCGTCACCCTGGCCAAGGCCGGTCGTTATGCGGTGCTGGCCGCCCTTACCCTGGCCTGGATCTGAAGACGCCGACACGGCGATACGCGCTTGCCTGTTGAGCGAAAGCAGTGCCTCCCTGATACTGCGCAGCGCGCCGCGAAGGGCACCATCTGCCCGCGGCCATCGCGAGCCGACCTACAAGGTCGCTGAACATTAGCCTCGACAGCCCCCTGGCCGGCAAGATCGCCTGACGGGGCTGCCGAGCGAGGAGTCGCAGTGTCCGTTGTCGAAGCCAAACCCAAGCTGAAACGCAGCGATCTGATCTGGACGCTGATCGGTCTGAGCGCCGTGGTCGCCTCCTGCTTCCTGCTCTACCGCGAGCTGCGCACCATCTCCCTCGACGAGATCGCCGACAGCCTGCGCGCCATCAGCCACCTGAACTGGCTCATGGCCGCCGGCGCCACACTCGGTGCCTACTGGGCGCTGGCCTGGTACGACCGCATCGCCATCGCCCACCTGGGCAAGCAGATTCCCTGGCGCTTCATCACCCTGTGCTCCTTCACCACCTACGCCCTGGCTCACAACATCGGCGCCTCGGTGTTCTCCGGCGCGGTGGTGCGCTATCGCGCCTATCGCAGCAAGGGCCTGACGCCGCAGGAAATCGGCATCCTCATCGTCTTCTGCTCCTTCACCTTCGCCCTCGGCACCCTGCTGGCCAGCGGCTGCGTGCTGATCGCCCAGCCCGACCTGATCCACCGCGTCGCCGACATCACGCCGCTGGTCTCGGTGGGCATCGGCACGCTGCTGCTGACGCTGGTCGGCCTCTACGTACTCGGCGCCTGGCGCCAGTTCAAGCCCTGGACGCTGGGCAAGCTGCACGTGGAGTACCCGCGTCTGCCCATCGTCGCTCGCCAGTTGCTGGCCGGCCCGCTGGAGCTGTTGTGCGCGGCGGCGATCATCTATTTCGCCCTGCCGGCCGACAATCACCCCGGTTACCTGGTGGTGCTCGGCGTGTTCCTCGCGTCCTTCTCCCTGGCCCTGCTGTCCCACGCGCCGGGCGGCCTGGGCGTGCTGGAGGTCACCTTCCTCGCCGCCATGCCGGAAATCCGCCCGGCCGACGTACTGGCGGCGCTGATCGTGTTCCGCGTGTTCTACCTGCTGCTGCCGTTCGCCCTGTCGCTGCTGGTGGTGCTGGGCTTCGAGTGGAGCCAGTGGCAGAGCAGGCGGCACAGCGCCAACCTGCCGTCCTGACAGGCGGCTCGCCGTCGCCGCGCCCCTGACATAGAATGCGCGGCCATTTTTTCGGCCCTGCGTTTCCATGTCCTTCTCCACGCCTGCCCGCGCCTGCGGCATCGACTTCGGCACCTCCAACTCCACCGTCGGCTGGCTGCGCCCCGGCCAGGACAGCCTGCTGCTCCTGGAAGACGGCAAGATCACCCTGCCCTCGGTGATTTTCTTCAACACCGAGGAGCGCCGCCCGGTCTATGGCCGCCTGGCCCTGCACGAGTACCTGGAAGGCTACGAAGGGCGCCTGATGCGCTCGCTGAAGAGCCTGCTGGGCTCCAAGCTGCTGAAAAGCGAAACCACCGTGCTGGGCAGTGCCCTGCCGTTCAAGGACCTGCTCGGCTTCTTTATCGGCGAGCTGAAAAAACGTGCCGAAGCCCAGGCCGGGCGTGCCTTCGAGGAAGTGGTGCTGGGCCGCCCAGTATTCTTCGTCGACGACGACCCGGGCGCCGACCAGGAGGCGCAGAACACCCTGGTGAGCGTGGCGCACAAGCTCGGCTTCAGGGAGGTGTCGTTCCAGTACGAACCCATCGCCGCGGCCTTCGACTACGAGTCGAGCCTGGCGCGCGAGGAGCTGGTGCTGATCGTCGATATCGGCGGCGGCACCTCGGACTTCTCCCTAGTGCGTCTGGCCCCTGAGCGCCACCACCTGGCCGAGCGTCAGGACGACATCCTAGCCACTGGCGGCGTGCATATCGGCGGCACCGACTTCGACAAGCAGCTGTCGCTGGCCGGGGTGATGCCGCTGTTCGGCTACGGCAGCCGGATGAAGAGCGACGCCTTCATGCCCACCAGCTACCACCTCAACCTGGCCACCTGGCACACCATCAACGCGCTGTACGCGCAGAAGACCCAGCTGGCCCTGCAGAACATGCGTTACGACATCGTCGACGCCACCGGTATCGACCGCCTGTTCGGCCTGATCGAACAGCGCGCCGGGCACTGGCTGGCGATGCAGGTGGAAGAGAGCAAGATCGCCCTCAGCGAGCAGGATGCACGCCCTATCGACCTGTCGCGCGTCGAGCCGGGCCTGGTCGCCGAGCTGACCCGGCCGCTGTTCGAGAACGCCATCGAGCCGCTGCTCGAGCGCATTCGCGCCAGCCTCACGCAGCTGCTGGCCGATGCCGGCATCACTGCTGAGCAGGTCGACACGCTGTTCTTCACCGGTGGTTCCAGCGGCGTACCGGCGCTGCGCCAGAGCGTGGCGGCGATGCTGCCCAATGCGCGCAGCGTGGAAGGCAACACCTTCGGCAGCATCGGCAGCGGCCTGGCCATCGAAGCGAAGAAGCGCTACGGCTGAGGCAGCGGCGCGCGCCCATTCTGTTTCCAAATGTGCCCATGCGCCGCAGCGCCGGTCAGAGGGTCTAGGTTTACCCGGTGTTCAACCAGCCCACCGGGTGACCCGTCATGCTGAAGAAACTGCTGCTTCTCACCGCCACGCTTGGCTTGCTGCTCAGCGCCGCCCTTGCCCAGGCTCATCACGGCTGGAGCTCCTACGACGCGGACCAGCTCCTGACCCTGGAAGTGCCGCTGCAGAGCGTCAACTATCGCAACCCCCACGCCGATGTGAGCATCGAACACGACGGGCGCACCTGGCAGGTGATCCTCGCCCCGATCAGTCGCCTGCAAGCGCGTGGCCTGCCGGAGGCCGACCTCACAGCGGGCAAGACCGTGACCATAGTCGGCTACCCGCGCAAGGACGGCACCGCGGAAATCCGTGCCGAGCGCATCATCGTCGACGGTCGCACCATCGAACTGCGCTAGATGGACAGCCTGATCGCCTGGGCCGCCTGGCTGGAAGCCTCGGCGCTGGGCGAGCAGATGCGCAGCTCGGCACTGCTCTACCCGGCGTTCAACCTGCTGCATCTGCTGGGCTTGGTGCTGCTGCTTGGGCCCATGCTGCTGCTCGATGCGCGCCTGCTGGGCGCCGGCCGCGGCTTCCCGCTGACAGCGGTGTCGCGCACGCTGACGCCGCTGGCGGTAGCCGGCCTGTTGCTCCTGCTGGGCAGCGGCATCTGTCTGTTCGCCGCCGACGCCGGGCCGCTGGCAGTCGACCGTCTGCTGCAGCTCAAGCTGCTGCTGATCATGCTGGGCGTCGCCAATGCTCTGCTGTTTCGTCATCTGTGGAGTGCCCGGTTGAGCGACTGGGATACGCATGCGCCACTGTTCGGTCGACTACAGGCGGCGCTGTCGCTGCTGGCGTGGATACTGGTGATGAGCCTCGGCCGCCTCCTGGCTTACTTCTAGCGCGGCGTGCTTTGCCTTATCCTGCGCGCCTTCGCCCTCGAACAGGAATGCCCCGATGAAAGCCCAGCTGGAAGAACTGATCGCCAAGATAAGCTCCGGGTGCCTGGCCGAGGACGAGATCGCGCGTATCGCCGACGAGGCCGCGCAAGCCTATGCCGACCCGGCCGCCTTCCTCGCCGCCAATCCGGACGTCAACTACGACGATGAATTCCCCATCCCGCTGGGCGAGTGGGTGGTGGTCGGCAGCCTGCCGGATACCGTGCTGTTTCAGGCCGACAGCTATGAAGAGCTGTTCCAGCGCATCACCGAGTCCTTCGGCCCGCAGGTGCAGTTCGTGCTCAAGCCCAAGCAACTGGCCAAGACCGAGCCGCTCAAGGCGCTCAACCGCATTCAGGTGCAGCTCTCGGCGCTGTCGCCGGAAACCGGCGGCTATGTGCTGGTGGACTTCAGCGAACCGCTGGACGACGAGCTGCAGGCGGTACTGGTGTACGCCAGCGACCTGCCGCGGGTGATGGAGCTGGCGGTGGAAGTGGGCATCTATGCCGCGCCGGCGCTGGAAGCTCTGCAGGCAGAGCAGGCTGGAGAATAAGCCCGCATAACCTGTAGGAGCCCGCTTGCGGGCGATCCGCGATGATCGCCGGCAAGCCGGCTCCTACAAGATCTACGGCAAAGCAGGTCGACAGCTCGCGGATTGCATCCGGGCTACAAGGCCCCGCGCAGCGCTTTCTCGAACAAGGCGCTGTACTGCGCGGCGCTGAAGGCGATGGGGTTGGTGCCCGCCGAAGGGTCCACCTCGGCCATGCGCCCGACCTGCTCGATGCGTGCATCGTCGATGCCGATCTCGCCCAGGCTGTGGGCGATACCCACTTCGCTGCGCAGCGCCAGCACCCAGTCCAGTACCGCCTCGAAGCCGCTGCCCGGCAGCGCCAGATAGCGCGCCATCTTCTCCATCTGCGGCTCGATGGCGCCGCGGTTGGCCACCAGCACGTAAGGCATCAGCACTGCGTTGAGCAGGCCGTGATGGGCGTCGTACAGCGCCCCCAGCGGATGGGCCAGCGCGTGCATGGCGCCGAGGCCGCGCTGGAAGGCGGTGGCGCCCATGCTCGAGGCCACCAGCATCTGCAACCGCGCCTCGACGTCGGTGCCCTGACTGACCGCACGCGGCAGGTACTGCTGCACCAGGCGCATGCCCTCCAGCGCGATGCCCTCGGCCATGGGATGGAAGAGCGGCGAGCAGAAGGCCTCCAGGCTGTGCGACAGCGCGTCCATGCCGGTGGCGGCGGTGAGCTTCGCCGGCAGGCCGACCGTCAGCTCCGGGTCGAGAATCACCAGCGCCGGCAGCATCCGCGCGTGGAAGATGATGCGTTTGATATGCGCCGCGTCGTCGGTGATCACCGAGGCGCGGCCGACTTCCGAGCCGGTGCCGGCGGTGGTCGGCACCGCCACCACCGGCGCCATGCCGGCGACATTGACCCGGCTGGCGTTATCGCCGACGTCCTCGAAATCCCACAGCGGTCGATCCTGGCCGACCATCAGGGCGATGGCCTTGCCGGCATCCAGCGCCGAGCCGCCGCCAAAGGCGATCACCCCGTCATGCCCGCCGGCCTTGAACGCCGCCACACCGTCCATCACGTTGGCGCCGGTGGGGTTGCCCTTGATCGCCGAGAACAGTCCTGCGTTCAAGCCTGCATCGCGACACTGGCGCAGCGCCGCGTCGATCATCGGTAGCGCGGCCAGGCCGGGGTCGGTACACAGCAGCGGCGCGCGCATGCCGAGCTGGCGGCAGGCCTCGGCCAGCTCGCTGATGCGGCCGACGCCGACGCGCATCGAGGTGGGGTAATTCCAGTTCATGCGGTACTGATCGAGAATCATTGCGCGCCTCACAGCTGAGTCTTGAAGTGGAAGGATTTCGGCCGGGTCAGCTGCTCGTAGCCGACCCTTGAGAGGGTGCAGCCACGTCCGGAGTGCTTCACCCCGGTCCAGGCCAGCCCAGGGTCGAGGTAGTCGCAGCGGTTGAGAAACACCGTGCCGGCCTCCACCCGATCGGCCAGGGCCATGGCGGCATCGACGTCGCGGCTGAAGATCGCCGCGGTCAGGCCAAACTCGCTGTCGTTCATCAGCGCCAGCGCCTCCTCGTCGCTGGCGACCTTCTGGATACCCACCACCGGGCCGAAGGATTCCTCGGTCATCACGCGCATTTCATGGTTGACGTTGGTCAGCACCTGCGGCGCCAGGTAGGGCGTACCCGGCGCATCCAGGGGAAACTCGGCCGGGTCGATATGCGCCCTGGCGCCCTGCGCGACCGCCTCGGCGATCTGCGCGCGGACGAAATCGGCGGCGTCGGCCCGCACCAAGGGGCCCAGGGTGATCTGCGGGTCATCCGAGCGCCCCAGCTTGTACTGGCGCACCAGCGCCACCGCCTGCTCGACGAAGGCGTCGTACAGCGACTCGTGCACGTAGATGCGCTCGATACCGCAGCACGATTGGCCGGAGTTGAAGAAGGCGCCGTCGATGGCGGTTTCCACCGCATGGGCCAGGTCGGCGTCGGCGCGCACATAGGCCGGATCCTTGCCGCCCAGCTCCAGGCCGACGCTGATGAAGCGCCCGGCCGCCGCCCGCTCGACCATGGCCCCGCCCGGCACCGAACCGGTGAAGGCGACGTGGTTGATGGTCGGCGCGCGAATCAGCGCTTCGGTCTCGCCGTGGCTCAGGTGCAGGTACTGGAACACGCCTTCGGGCAGGCCGGCCTCGGCAAAGGCCTCGACCATGCGCTCGGCGCACAGCGGGGTCTGCGCCGAGTGTTTGAGCAATACCGCGTTGCCCGCCAGCAGTGCCGGCATCACCGCATTCACGGCGGTCAGGTAGGGGTAGTTCCAGGGCGCGATGACCAGTGCCACACCCAACGGCTCGCGGCGGATGAAGCGGGTGAAGCCGGGCTTGTCCGGCAGGCGGATATCGGCCAGCGAACCCTCGGCGATATCGGCCATATGCGTGGCGCGCTCGACGAAGCCGCGGATCTCGCCGGCGGCGTAGCGGATCGGCCGGCCCATCATCCAGCACAGCTCCTCGGCCAGCTGGCTTTCGCGTGCGGCGAAGGCGTCGATGGCGCGCCGACCGATGGCGATGCGCTCACGCAGCGGTGTGCGTTTCCAGGTCTGCTGCGCCAGCTCGGCACGGGCAAGCGCGGCCTGGATCTCGGGGTTGGAGGCCAGGTGACGTTCGACGTAGACCGAACCGTCGATGGGGGAAATGCATTGCAGTTTGCTCATTAGGTGCTCCACGAATCTTGCCTTCGTAGCCCGGATGCACTCCGGGGACACTCGACGAAAAGCCGCCCCGGATTGCATCCGGGCTACGGGAATGGGGAATCAGATGATTTCGAAGTAGCGATCCAGCTCCCAGTCGCTGACATGGCGGCGGTACTCGCGCTCTTCCCATTCGCGGCTGGCGGCGAAGTGCTCGACGAAGGCGTCGCCGAACAGCTCGCGCGCCGCCTGCGAGCCCTTCAGGCGCTGCGCCGCATCCCACAGCGTGCGCGGCAGCGCCAGCTCCTCGGGGTGCTTGACCGCATAGGCGTTGCCGCTGACCGGCGCGGTCGGCTCCCACTGCTGCATGATTCCGTACAGCCCCGAGCCGATGGCCACCGACAAGGCCAGGAAGGGATTGCCGTCGGCGGCGCCGAGGCGGTACTCCTGGCGCTGCGACTTGTCGCTGCCGGGGATCACCCGCAGCGCCGCGGTGCGGTTCTCCACGCCCCAGGTGGCGTCGGTGGGTGCCCAGAAGCCGGGAATCAGACGCCGGTAGCTGTTCAGGGTCGGCGCCACCATGCACAGGAATTCCGGCATCAGGCGCTGCTGGCCGGCGAGGAAATGCCGCTGCAGCTTGCTCATGTTGTGCGCCTGATCGGGATCAAAGAAGGCCGACTTGTCGCTCGCACGGTCGCGCAGGGACACGTGGATATGCCCGCTCTGCCCGGGGTACTTGCCCGACCACTTGGCCATGAAGGTGGCCATCAGGCCGTTGCGCTGGGCCAGCACCTTCATGAAGGTCTTGAACAGCGCGCCCTTGTCCGCCGCCGCCTCGGCGCGGTCATAGGCGATGGCCGCCTCCAGCACACCGGGGCCGGTCTCGGTATGCAGGCCCTCGATGGGAAAATCCATCGCCTCGCCCATCTCGAGGATCTGGTGATAGAGCTCGGCGTGCACCGAGTTGCGGATCATCGAGTAGCCGAACCAGTCCGGGGTGAACGGCTTGAGATCGCGAAAGCCCTTGGCCCGCGCCGACTCCGGCGTTTCGTCGAACATGAAGAATTCGTACTCCAGCGCCGCATAGGGCTCGAAGCCCATGGCCTGGCAGCGCTCGATCACCCGGCGCAGGGTGCCGCGCGGGCACACCGCCTCGGCCTGCTGATCGAACTCGGCGAGAAACAGCAACATGCCGTTTTCGAAGGGAATCTCGCGACAGGTGTGCGGCAGGATGCGCACCGGCGCATCGGGGTAGCCGCTGTGCCAGCCGGTGTACTGGGCGTTGTCGTAGAGCTGGTCCTTGACGTCCCAGCCGAGCACCACGTCGCAGAAGGCGAAGCCGTGCTCCAGGGCGGAGAAGAACTTGCTGCGGCTCATGTACTTGCCGCGCATCACCCCATCGTTGTCGAACAGACCGACCTTCACGTGGCTCAGGCCACGTTCCTCGACGATGCGCCGGGCATCGCCCAGGGTCTTTACATCCCGTGGTTTGAACATGCTAACCCCTGTGTCTTGTTGTTATCGCGGGCGGGTTCGGCGCACGGCTGGGCATTCATGACCGGCCTGGCAGGGCCGACAGCGCATGGGCACAGCACGACGCCTATGACAGCGTCCGTTTCAGGCCCATTGAGTGTGGTACAGGATTGCCGGGATGGCAGGTCGAGGCGGGAAAAATCTGCCTGCGCGGCGCCAGGCCGGCAGGACTAACCGTAGGGTGCGCCGTGCGCACCAGACAACCGAGGCCGGCCGCGCACCAAACAGACCTGGGGCCTCGCCAATAGAACCGCGCCCGTACCTAGGGGTACGGGCGCATGGTTTCGCCTGACGCTGCGCAGGCTCAACCGCGATAAGGCGCCCCCGCCTTGGCCATCAGCGCGTTGTACTTCTTGAAGATGTCCACCACCTTGGCGCAGCGCGGGCTGGTCTTGGCGATCTCGTCCCAGAACTTCAGCGCCTCGGCTTCCACCGTGGCCCACTCCTCGGCGGGGATGGAGGTCAGCTGCAGCTTGCCGCCCTCCACGCGCAGCTGCGCCTCGCCGCCCCAGTACCAGTGCTGGCGGTAGTAGTTGGAGCTGTCCATGCACAGCTTGAACAGGGTCTTGAGGTGTTCGGGCACCTCGGCCCATTTGTCCGAGTTGGCGAAGTAGGAGCCGATCCAGGCGCCGGAGATGTTGTTGGTGAGGAAGTACTTGGTGACGTTGGCCCAGCCCACCGTGTAGTCCTCGGTGATGCCGGACCAGGCGATGCCGTCCAGCTCGCCGGTCTGCACCGCCACCTCGACGTCTTCCCAGGGCAGGGTCACCGGAATCACGCCGAAGCGGGCGAGGAACTTGCCGGCAGTAGGAAAGGTAAAGATGCGCTTGCCCTTGAGGTCAGCCAGTTTGGTGATCGGCTGCACCGTGGCGAAGTGGCAGGGGTCCCATGCGCCGGCGCCGAGCCAGGTGACGCCCTTGACCTCGCCGTAGGCCTCGGCCCAGATCTCGTTGAGGCCGTACTGCTCGAACAGCACCGGCACGTCGAGGCTGTAGCGGGTGGCGAAGGGGAAGTAACCGCCGAACACCGAGACGTCCACCGGTGCGGCGATGGAGTCGTCGTCGCTCTGCACCGCGTCGATGGTGCCGCGCTGCATGGCGCGAAACAGCTCGCCGGTGGGCACCAGCTGGTCGGCGAAGTACAGCTGGATCTCCATCTGGCCGTTGGCCGCCTTGTTGAAGGCATCGATGGACGGCTTGATCACGTGCTCGGCCAGCGCTGGGCCGGCGTAGGTCTGCAGGCGCCAGGTGATCTTCTTCGGCTCGGCGGCGTAGATGTGCGCCGAGCCAAGGGCAGCGGTGCCGACCGCGGCGGTTTTCAGGAAATCGCGTCTCGTACTCATGCTGGTCTCTCCAATAGTGTCGATGCAGATGCAATACAACCGCTCATTGCCGCCGCGTGCACCGCGGCGGCCTTGCCAGTGACCGGCGGGCGCCGGCTCGACTGTTGGCGCGCCAGGCGCGCCGATTTCCGTGAATCAGCCGCCGTAGTGCAGTTGCGGCAGCCACAGCGCCAGCTGCGGGAAGGCCATCACCAGCACCAGGGCCAGCGCCATGATCAGCACGAAGGGGGTGACCGAGACATAGATGTCGCGCAGGCTCACCTCGGGCGGGGCCATGGCGCGCATGAGGAACAGGTTGTAGCCGAACGGCGGGGTCATGTAGGCGATCTGGCAGGTGATGGTGTAGAGCACGCCGTACCAGATCAGGTCGAAGCCCAGCGCCCCCACCAGCGGCACGTAGAGCGGCGCGACGATGACCAGCATGGCGGTGTCGTCGAGGAACATGCCCATCAGGATGAACGACAGCTGCATGATGATCAGGATCTGCCAGGGCCCCAGGTGCAGGCTGTCGACGAAGAACTGCTCGATCGCCCTGACCGCACCGAGGCCGTCGAACACCGCGCCGAAGCACAACGCGGCGAGGATGATCCACATGAACATGCAGCTGATGGCCAGCGTCTTGCGCAACGTTTCCTCCATCACCTTGCCGTTCAGCCGGCCCTTGAACAGCGCCGCCAGGGTGGCTGCGCAGGCGCCCACCGCCGAGCTTTCCACCAGGCTGGTGTAGCCCAGCAGGAACAAGCCGGTCATGGAGAAGAAGATGAACAGCGGCACCAGCCCGGCGCTGAGCAGGCGCAGCTTCTCGCTCCAGGAGATCTGCTCGCGCTCGGCCTTGGCCAGCGGCGGGCCCATGTGCGGCTGCAGGCGGCAGCGAATGGCGATATAGAGCATGAACATGCCGGCCATCATCAGCCCGGGAATGGCCCCGGCCAGCCACAGCTGGCCCACCGGCTGGCGCGCGATCATGCCGTAGAGCACCAGCACCACGCTGGGCGGAATCAGAATCCCCAGCGAGCTGCCGGCCTGGATCACCCCGGTGATCATGATCTTGTCGTAGCCACGCCTGAGCAGCTCGGGCAAGGCGATGCTGGCGCCGATGGCCATGCCGGCCACGCTCAGGCCGTTCATCGCCGAGATCGCCACCATCAGGAAGATGGTGCCCACCGCCAGGCCCCCCGGCAGCGGGCCCATCCACACGTGGAACATGCGGTAGAGGTCTTCGGCGATGCCCGACTCGGAGAGCATGTAGCCCATGAACACGAACATCGGCAGGGTCAGCAGCGGGTACCACTTCATCAGTTTCATCGCCGCGCTGAAGGCCATCTCCGAGCCACCGTCGCCCCACAGCAGCAGCGCTGCCGCTGCGGCGACGAAGCCGATGGCGCCGAACACGCGCTTGCCGGTGAGCAGCAGCAGCATCATCGAGGAGAACATCAACAGCGCGATCAGCTCGTAGCTCATCACAGGGTCTCCCCACGGGCGGCGTAGAAATCCTTGAAGAAGGTGGCGATGGCCTGCAGCAGCATCAGGGCGATGCCGAAGCACATGACGATCTTGATCGGCGCCATGTAGGGCGACCAGGCCGAATAGCTGGTCTCCTTGTATTCGATGGCGTATTCGGTGGAGGAGATGCCGCCGATCAGCAGCATCACCAGATAGAAGATCAGCATGAACACGGTGATGGCATCGACGACGGCGCGGGTGCGCGGCGACCAGTGGCTGTAGGCCAGGTCCATGCGCACATGGGCGTCGAGCTGCATCGAGTAGGCGCCGCCGAGCAGGAAGTAGGCGACCATGAGGAACTGGGCGCTTTCCAGGGTCCAGATCGACGGGGTGAAGAAGGTCTTGCTGATCGAGGAGTACAGGAGCACCGCCAGCATGGCGAAGATCAGGTACATGGCGAAACGCCCGACCCTCCGGTTGAACGCGTCCACGACCCGGACGAAAACTCGAATGCCCTTGCGCATGCAGTTTCCTGCTGTTCTTGTTCGTTATCCCGTCAGCCTAGACGAAGATTCGCCAAAGCCAACCGCCCCGCGAGGCCATAGCAGGAAACGCGCCAGCCGCCGCCGAAGGATGTCTCCCCGAACAAAATCAATGGCTTGGAAAGTACCGCGCTAGAGCCCTAGCGAGCCAGGAAGGCGAGCAGCACCGCAACGGTGCGCTGCGGGTCCTCTTCCTGGGGCACGTGGCCGAGGTCGTCGAACAGCACCAGCTGGCTGCCGGCGATGTCGGCGGCGAAATGTTCGGCATTGTCCGGCGGAATCAGGCGATCACGCCCGCCCCAGATGATCAGCGTCGGCAATTGCAGTTCGCCGATGCGCTCGTGCAGCTCGCCGCTGGGCGCCTGGGCGAAGCGCTGACGCAGCGCCTGGCGGTTGCCCTCGCGCAGCGTCAGCTGGTAGTAGCGCTCGACCAGTTCGTCATCGACTTTGTCTGGATCGCCATAAACGTTGCGCAGGCTCGACTCGATCATCGCGCGCGGCAACAAACGGCTCATCACCGGCGCCAGGGCCGGGACGCCCGCCAGGCGAAAGCCGATCGGCACCGATTCGGCGTTGCGCGGATAGCCGGCGGCGTGCACCAGCACCAGCCGCGCGCTGCGCTCGGGATGGGCCAGAGCGAAGCGCCAGGCCAGCTGGCCGCCGAAGCTGTTGCCCACCAGCACCGCACGGGGCACCTGCAGCCTGTCCAGCAGGGTGAGGAGAAAGCCGGTATAGCGCTCGAGGCGATAATCGCAATCGGGGAATGGCCCGGTCAGACCGAAGCCGGGCAGATCCAGGCTGATCACCCGGCGCTGCTTGGCCAGCTCCGTCACCCAACCTTCCCAGGTGTGCAGACTGGCCGAGGTGCCGTGCAGCAGGACGATGGGCTCGGGATCGTCGCGCCGGCCCTGGTCACGCAGGTGCACGGACAGGCCATCGAGCTCGACGAACTGCGAAGGCGGTGGCGCCCAGCGCGCCTTGAGCTCGTCCAGAGGACGATCCGGCGCCCAGTTGAGCGCGACGAAGCCGGCAAGGGTCAGCCCGAACACCAGCAACAGGCCGAGCAGCACGTGGGCGAGTCGTTTCATCGATGCAGTCCTCAGCGGAGCGAGAGGCGCGATGCTAGCCAGACACCGCAAACACGCCTATCGCCCGGAAGAGGGAATCGCCTGGCGCAGCGCTCAGAACCCCACCAGCAGCATCCACGCCGGCAGGGAAACCGCCGCCAGCAGTGTGGACAGGGAAATCGCCGCGCTGACGCTGCGGCTGTCTTCGGCGCTACGGGCAAAGGCCATCACGTTGACCCCGCTGGGACAGGCCGCGAGCAGCACCAGCACGCTGCGCGCGGTGTCGTTCAGGCCAGGCAGCTGGCCGCTGAGCCACCAGACCAGCGCCGGGAACAGCAGCAGCTTGGCCAACGCCACGCCCCAGGCCTCGCCGGTCGGGCGCAGGCGGTAACGCGACAGGCTGGCGCCAAGCACGATCAGCGCGCAGGGCAAGGCGGCCTGGCCGAGCCAGGTCACCGCCCGCCACAGGCTCTCCGGCACGACCAGCCCGGACAGATTGAGCAACGCCCCCAATGCCAGGCCGATGATCATCGGGTTGGCCAGGTTCTTCAGCAGCGCGCGCGTATCGACCCGCTCCTGGCTGCCGAAAGCGGCGTAGAAGCTGTGCAGGGAAAACAGCGTGAGGCTGTGAAACACCAGGATGGCGAAGACGTAGAGCAGGCCGTCGTTGCCCATCAGGCTGGCGATCAGCGGAATGCCCACCAGCACGTTGTTGGAGAAGGCCGCCACCAGGCCCAGCGGCGTCGCCGTACCGCGCCGCCAGTGCGCCAGCGCATTGACCGCGGCGAACACCAGCAGCACCGGCAGGTAATAGGCCAGCAGCAGCATCGGCGACAGGCCTTCGGCCAGCGACGCCTTGGCGATACCGGCGAACAGCAGCGTGGGCATGAACAGCTTGAAGGTGATATTGGCCAGGCCAGCGGCCGACTCGCTGGTGAGCCACTGGCGCCAGCCAAGCAGGTAGCCGAGAACGATCAGGGCGAAGATCGGCAAAATTGCCTGTACCGCAAGCATGGCTGCACCCGCCTCTAGAGAACTGCAGAAGGGGCCGATTCGACCGTGCCCCGCAAAAGTCGCCAAGCATACGCGTGCCCGACGGCCAGCGCGATGCCTTGCGAAGCATCCGCCAAGCGCCCTGACGCCAGGCCATAAGTGCCGAGATAGAGCCTCCCAATCAAGTATTGAGGGGATCGATGTTCACTATCAGGTCAGTCAAGTTCTTATCCGTGTCCATGTTCCCAACAATTGACTCCGACGCCACTTATTACTCCCCTACGGAGACATCGACATGAAAACTCAACTGACTCTCGCCGCACTGGCCCTTAGCCTGATAACCACCAGCACATTCGCCGCGCCGAGCAGCGCGCCCTTCCCTCTGGTGGGCGAAGCCAAGGACAGCCAGGTACAACAGCAACCCCTCGCACCGCTGGCCGAGAACGGCTCGGAGCGCACCCCGGGCGTACAACGCATTCAACTGGCCGAAGACGGTTCCGACCGCACTCCGGGCAGCCAGCGCATCCAGCTGGTAGAAGGCGGCTATGAACGTACTCCGGGCGCTCAGCGCGTTCAGCTGGCCGAAGGCGGTTATGACCGCACTCCCGGCGCGCAACGCCTGCAGCTGGCCGAAGACGGCTCCGACCGTACCCCGGGTGCTCAGCGCATCCAGCTGGTAGAAGGCGGCTATGAACGTACTCCGGGCGCTCAGCGCGTTCAGCTGGCCGAAGGCGGTTATGACCGCACTCCCGGCGCGCAGCGCATCCAGCTGGCCGAAGACGGCTCCGAGCGCACCCCTGGTGCCCAGCGCATTCAACTGGCCGAGGGCGGTTCCGATCGCCTGATCAAGCAGCGTGGCCACACGGCCTGAACCCTTGGCGTCCCCCCAAAGCCCGGCGCATGCCGGGCTTTTTTATGCCTTTCACGCGAGTCACGCCGTTCCTGTCGCGGGCAAGCGGTAGATCCAGATGCGCCGCAGCACGGTCGCGAACTGCCCCCACAGGGTGCCGCAGTTGTAATGCTGGCCATAGCGCTGGGCAATCAGGCGCACCTCACGCGCCAGCTCGGCATAGCGCCGCGCCGGTAGATCGGGGAACAGGTGATGCTCGATCTGGTGGCTGAGGTTGCCGGTGAGGATATGCAGCAGCGACCCACCGGACAGGTTGCTGGAACCGCGCAGCTGACGCAGGTACCAGTGCCCACGGGTCTCCCCCTCCAGTATTTCGGGTGCAAATACCGCCGCCTTCTCGGTGAAGTGACCGCAGAAGATCACCAGAAAGGTCCACAGATTGCGCAGCAGATTGGCCGCCAGGTTGCCGCTCAGTACGGCCAGTACGTTGGCGCCGAGCAACAGCGCCAGCAGCGGAAACGCCAGATAGTCCTTGCCCCATTGCCGCACCAGCTTGGCGCCGAACCGACGTGCCAGCGGCTTCACTTCCTCCTTGCTGATACGCCCCTTGACCAGCTTGTCCAGGCGCAGGTGCTGAATGGCCACGGCGTACTGGAACAGCAGCGCCTGAATCGTTACCCACAGCGGCTGCCAGCGATAGAACGGCTTCCAGCGCTGCTCCGGGAACAGGCGCACCACGCCGTAGCCGACGTCATCGTCCATACCCAGCACGTTGGTGTAGGTGTGGTGCACGTGGTTGTGGGTGTGCCGCCAGAAATCGGCCGGCCCGACGATGTCCCACTCGTACTGGCGACCGGCGAATTCCGGGTCGTTCATCCAGTCGTACTGGCCGTGCATCACGTTGTGGCCCAGCTCCATGTTCTCCAGGATCTTGCCCAGGCCCAGCAGCAGGGTGCCGAGCAGCCAGGTCGGCGGGAACCAACCGAGCACCAGCAGCGCGCGACCAGTCCAGCAGCACCCGCGCACGGCCGCGCGTACACGGCGAATGTAGCGCGCATCGGCCTCGCCCAGATCGGCCAGGGTGCGTTGGCGCAGGGCATCCAGTTCCTGGCCGAAGGCTTCGAGTTCGGCGAGGCTCAGTTCACGGTCCAGGCGGGTCGTCACAGGTCGATCTCCACATCCCCATGCGGGGCGCTGACGCACAAGCGAATGGGTTGATTGGGTTCGGCGAACAGCTCGCCGCTGCGCAGATCGCGCACCGTGCCGGCCAGCAGAAGACAGGTGCAGCTGGTGCAGATGCCCTGACGACAGCCATGAGCCGGGCGCAGCCCGCTGGCCTCGGCCTGCTCCAGCAGACTGGCATTGCCGTTGCCCGAAACCTGCTGGCCGCTGCGCGCGAAGCGCAGACGAACCTCGCCGGTATCGGCCTCGGCCAGCACTGGCAGCGGGCTGAAGCTTTCCGCCTGCAGGCTGCCCCCGCGCCCGGCGTCGCACCACCAGCCGCACGCCTGCTCGACGAAACCACGCGGGCCGCATAGCAACAGGTGCTCGCCCGGCAGCGCCGCCAGCTGTGCGGCCGTCAGGCGGCCACCCACCTCACCACTGAAGGCCCAGCGCACCTGCAAGTTGGCATGACGCGCCGCCAGCGCCTGCAACTCCTCGGCAAAGGCCTGCTGCCCCTGGCGACGCACCTGATGCAGCAGCGTCACCGGTGCGGCGAAGCCCCGCGCCAGCGCGTCACGCAGCAGGCCGAGCAAGGGCGTGAGGCCGCTGCCGGCCGCCAGCAACAGCACGGCGCCCTGCTCCTGCGGCCAGGCGAAATCGCCGAAGGCCTGGCCCAGCTCGATCACCTCGCCAACCGCCAGGCGATCGAGCAGCCGATTGGACAGGCGCCCGCCCGGCTGGCGCTTGATCGCCAGTTCGATGCGCCCGTCGGTTGTCACCCTGGTCAGGCTGTAACTGCGCCCGTGGCGCACGCCGTCCTGCTCCAGATAGAGCTGAACGTGTTGCCCGGCTCGCCAGTCTCGGGCATTGCCGTTGCAGCGCAACTCGATTGCCAGCATGTCGTCGGCCACCCAACGACGCGCCTCGACCTGGGCGAACACGCGATTGAGGCGCAGCGCCGGGTGCAGCAGACGCAGGCACAGGTCGACGTCCGCCTCGCGCAGCCAGCCGGATGCACAGAGCCGGCGCAGCGGTTGCAGGCCGCGCGCGACATGCCGCGCCAGCGCCAGGGAAAGCAGAGCCATAAATCGATTCCAGTGAACACTTGTGCACAAGGCTGACAGACCACCTTATTTCAGTCAACAGTTGTTCACTGAAAGCTGCCGACCATGGTTCGACGCTGGCGCCGCGCATTTGCTAGAGTGCGGCATCGCTCAATGACCCGATCTCGCATGACGCCACGCGCCGAACAGAAGCAGCAGACCCGCCAGGCCCTGATGGAAGCCGCCCTCACCCTGATGGAGAGCGGCCGCGGCTTTGGCAGCCTGAGCCTGCGCGAGGTGACCCGCGTCGCCGGCATCGTCCCCACCGGTTTCTATCGCCATTTCACCGACATGGACGAGCTGGGCCTGGCGCTGGTGGCGGAGGTGGGCGAAACCTTCCGCGCGGCGATCCGCCAGGTGCGCCGTCACGAGTTCGAGATGCGCGGCATGATCGACGCCTCGGTGCGCATCTTCCTCGCCGAAGTGGCCGCCAACCATGGCCAGTTCCTGTTTCTCGCCCGCGAGCAGTACGGCGGTTCGCAGCCGGTGCGCCAGGCCATCGCCGCCCTGCGCGAACGCATCACCAGCGATCTGGCCGCCGACCTCAAGCTGATGAACCGCATGCCGCAGCTCGACGATGCCGGCCTCGACGTGGTGTCGGATCTGGTGGTGAAGACGGTGTTCGCCACCCTGCCCGAACTGATCGACCCGCCGGCGGAGAATCTGCCGGCGCACCTCAGCGCCGAAGCCAAGATCATCCAGCAGCTGCGCTTCATCATGATCGGCGGCAAGCACTGGCTGGGCCTGGGCAAGCCCTCCGAGTAGCGCGCACCACAAGCGTGCGCACGCAGCGAAAACGCACCAAATAAATCCTGACCGCTTCGCCAAGTTATCCACAGAGCGCCTGAACGCCCCGTCCAGCGCCGCTTCTCGGCCTTGGCAAGCCACTTGCACTATTTCCGGGCACATTGCCCCGGAATAGATACGCATGCTGGTGATCCACACCCGAATCGCGCCGCAGGCTGCTGCGGACGCCGAACTGGAACTGACCTTCGAAGCCCGCAGCAAAAGTCGCCTGCGCTGCTTCACCACCGCGGGCGAGGAAGTCGGCCTGTTCCTCGAACGCGGCCAACCGGCACTGGCCGATGGTGAGTTTCTGCAGGCCAAGGACGGACGCATCGTGCGCGTGCGCGCCAAACCCGAGCCGCTGCTGCACGTCACCTGCGCCAGCCCCTTCGAGCTGATGCGCGCCGCCTATCACCTGGGTAACCGCCATGTCGCCCTGCAACTGGGCGACGGCTGGCTGCGCCTGCCCGACGACTACGTGCTCAAGGCCATGCTGGAGCAGCTCGGCGCCACGGTCGAGGCCGTCCAGGCGCCCTATCAGCCCGAGCAGGGCGCCTACGGTGGCGGTCATCATCACTCCCATCATGGCGACGAAGAGTTCAACTACGGCCCGCGCCTGCACCAGTTCGGTGTGCGCAAGTGAGCCAAGCGACATCGCCCACGCATATCGGGGTCAGCTTATGAAACCGGCCTGGGCCCTATTGCGCTTGGCCAGCCCGCAGCTACCCATCGGCGGTTACAGCTACTCGCAAGGCCTGGAGTGGGCCATCGACAGCGGCCTGATCCAGGATGCCGACGCCGCCGAACGCTGGCTGGCCGATCAGTTGACGCTCAACCTCGCCCGCTTCGAAGCGCCGCTGCTGCTGGCACATTGTCGCGCCGCGCACGAGGGCGACTGGCCGCGCCTGCAGGAACTGGCCGAACGGCACCGCGCCAGCCGCGAAACCCGCGAGCTGGCTCTGGAAAGCCGGCAGATGGGCTACTCGCTGCGACAACTGCTCGAAGGCCTGCCCGAGCTGGACGAAGCCGCGCGCGAACTTCTCGCAAGCCATCACGAACCGGGCCTGGCCCTGGCCTGGGCGCTGGCTGCCCGTGCCTGGCAGATCACCCCGGACGATGCCCTGGCCGCCTGGCTCTGGGGCTGGCTGGAAAATCAGCTGGCCGTACTGATGAAGGTGCTGCCGCTGGGCCAGCAGGCCGCCCAGCGCCTGACCAGCCGCCTGCTGCCAACGCTCGAGGCCGCCCAGCAGCAGACCGCCAGCCTTTCCCCCGAACACTGGGGCAGCGCCGCCTTCGGCCTGGCCCTGGCGAGCATGGCGCACGAGCGCCAGTACTCGCGTCTCTTCCGCTCCTGACGAGGAACATCAGCACATGAACAGCCAACCTCTGCGTGTCGGTATCGGCGGCCCGGTCGGTTCCGGCAAGACCGCCCTCACCCTGGCCCTGTGCCGCGCCCTGCGCGAGCGCTACAACATCGCCGTGGTCACCAACGACATCTACACCCAGGAAGACGCCCAGTTCCTGGTGCGCAACGAGGCCCTGGAGCCCGAGCGCATCATCGGCGTGGAAACCGGCGGCTGCCCGCACACCGCCATCCGCGAAGACGCCTCGATCAACCTGGAAGCGGTCGAGCAGCTCAACCGCCGATTCCCGGGCCTGGACCTGATCATCGTCGAGTCCGGCGGCGACAACCTGTCGGCCACCTTCAGCCCCGAGCTGTCCGACCTGACCCTCTACGTGATCGACGTGTCGGCCGGCGACAAGCTGCCGCGCAAGGGCGGTCCGGGCATCTGCAAATCCGACCTGCTGGTGATCAACAAGGTCGACTTGGCGCCCATGGTCGGCGCCTCGCTGGAGGTGATGGAGCGCGACACCCTGAAGATGCGCGGCGACAAGCCCTTCGTCTTCAGCAATCAGAAAATCGGCCAGGGTCTCGACGAGATCATCGCCTTCATCGAACGCCAGGGCATGCTCACGGCGGCCTGATTCCACTTCAAGGAGATCCACATGAATCTGCGCAAAACCCTCTACGCCATCGCCCTGTTCTGCACCCCGGCGCTGGCATTCGCCCATCCCGGGCATGGCGACTCGGGCATCATGGCCGGCCTGGCCCACCCGGTGTTCGGCCTCGATCACCTGCTGGCGATGTTCGCCGTCGGCCTGTGGGCCGCGCAGCAAAGCGGCGCGGCGCGCTGGGCGCTGCCGCTGACCTTCGTCGGCAGCATGCTGATCGGCGGCCTGCTGGGTTTCGCCGGCGTGGAAATCCCGCTGATGGAAACCGGTATCGCCGGTTCGGTGCTGGCTTTCGGTCTGCTGGTGGCCGTGGCGGCGCGCCTGCCGGTGGCCGTCTCCATGACCCTGACCGCAGTATTCGCCCTGACCCACGGCGTCGCCCACGGCCTGGAGCTGCCGGACCTGGCCAGCCCCTTTGGCTACGCCATCGGATTCGTCGTCGCCACGGCCGCGCTGCACGCCGTCGGCTTCGCCCTGGTGCGCTTCCTGCCGCAAGCCGCGGCACCGCTGGTACGCATCGCCGGCGCTGCGTCGGCCGCCACCGGTGTCTGGCTGCTGGCCAGTTAAGCGCCGATAGCTCCTGAGGTACAGATCACCCATGGCGGGTGCCCGCGGTGCGCACAGCGCACCCTACCGGCCGCGGCATTGGCGCTTGCCAATGCCGCTGCGCTGGGGCACAAAGTCCCGAACCCTTGTCGAGACCCGGCCCATGTTGCGCTTCGCCCGCTTCCTGCTCGCCCCCCTGCTGCTGCTCGCCATCGCCCTGCTGGTGCTGGCGCTGACCAGCCGCCCGGCCACGGTGCCCGAAGTGCTGGCCGACCTGGGCGAGCGCCCGCTGGTGATCGCCCATCGCGGCGGCAAGGGGCTGTGGCCGGAGAACACCCTGTTCGCCTTCGAGCGCGCGGTGGCACTCGGCGTCGACATGCTGGAAATGGACCTGCACCTGAGCCAGGACGCCGAGCTGGTGGTCATCCATGACGATACCCTCGAGCGCACCACCAATGGCCGAGGCCCGGTGGCCCATTACAGCCTGGCCGAACTGCAGGCGCTCGACGCCGGCTACCACTGGACGGCCGATGGCGGCCAGAGCTATCCCTACCGCGGCCAGGGCACCCGCATCGCCAGCCTGCGCGAGGTGCTGGAACGGTTTCCCCTGATACCCAAGGTGGTCGAGATCAAGGTCCCCGATGTGGGCATGGAAGCGTTGCTGTGCGAAACCCTGGCCAGCTACGACCAGCTCGACCGGGTGCTGGTCGGCAGCTTTCACGAACGCAGCCTGAAACGCTTCCGCGAACTCTGTCCGGAAGTCGCCACCTCCGCCGGACCGGTTTCGGTGCGCCTGCTGCTGGCACTGAACTGGCTGGGCCTGAGCGATCTGCTGTCGCCCTCCTACCCGGTGCTGCAGATTCCGCCCCAACACAGCGGCCTGACCCTGGCCACCCCGCGCCTGGTGCGCAATGCCCAGGCGCGCGGCCTGCACGTGCAGCTGTGGACGATCAACGAGCAGCCCGACATGCGACGGCTGCTGGAAATGGGCGCCAACGGCCTGATCACCGACTATCCGGACCGCGCCCTGCAACTGCTCGGCCGCTCCACGCAGCTTGGCGCGCTGGAGCCACGATGAAGGCGATGAACTCATCGCCTGCCTCATGAGCAAGCCCGACACGGGCCTCAAGGCTTTGCCACCAGCTTATCCACAAAACTGCCAACAGAATCCGGGGATAACCCTGTCTTGTGCAGAGAATCCCCTGCGAAAACGCTGGACATCCTGCCCCGTTTCCGCCCTCGCCCGATGCCTACGAGGCGCTGATCAAAAAACCGGCAAAGTGCTGAAGACCTCGAAAATCATCGCCTGCGGCAATGCTTACAGGCCTTACCAACAAAATTATCCACAGCTATCGTGGACAATCCTGAGATACCTGGAAAACACCCTGAGAGATTGTCAAGCCCCTGTGCACAAAGGAAAAATTGCCTTGCTCAAATATTCGTCAGCTTGCGCTGAACGGCGCATAACGAGGCCGTCAGACAAAGGCCACCAGCTTGTGCACAGAGATACACACAGAGCCCGTGGAAAACTTTCTGTAATTCGCTGGCACGCCATCTGCTAAGAACCTCTGACTTTTTTGCCTGCCGTGTAAGGACACTCCATGTTCAGCTTCTTCCTCGCCGCCATGCTCCTGGGCTTCGTGTTCAACGCCGCGCCGGGTGCCGTGTTCAGCGAAACCCTGCGCCGCGGCTTGCGTGACGGCTACAAACCCGCCCTGCTGGTACAGATCGGCTCACTGGTCGGCGACGCCACCTGGGCCGCTCTCGGTCTCACCGGCCTGGCCCTGCTGCTCGACAGCGCGCAGATCCGTTATCCCCTGACCCTGGCCAGCGCTTTGTATCTGGCCTGGCTCGGCTACCAGTCGCTGCGCGACGCCCATCGTCCGCCGCAACCCAGCGACGACGGCCAGATCGCGGCCGGAGGCGCATTCGCCGCCGGCGCGGCGTTGTCGCTGACCAACCCGCAGAACATCGTCTACTGGGCCGCCATGGGCGGGGCGATGGCGGCCATCGGCGTTGCCCAGCCAACGCCGACGCACCTGGCGGTGTTCTTCGCCGGCTTCATGGTGTCCTCACTGCTCTGGTGCTTCATCTGCGCCGGTCTGGTGGACTGGTTCCGCCGCACCGCCTCGCTGCTCTGGCACCGCCTGACCTACGCGGCCTGTGGCGTGGTGCTGCTGGGCCTGGCCGGCATGAGCGCGATGGAGCTGATGTGATGGAGTGACGGCTATCGCCCTCATCGAAACAATCTAACGGCGCGGCGCCAGCAGCGGGACTAGCCTGAATGACATGTCCCCGCGTCAGGAAGCCGCGTCATGCACCTCAACGACCTGCTCAAGCAACTGCTCGCCAGCTACGCCTGCGCCACCTGCGGCATTGATACGCGGCACTGACCCTTGGTGGCAGCGCAGCGGCTGGTTACCCTTGGCACATTCAGCCAAGGAGCCCGTACATGTCCCTGCGTAGCGTCTGTGTCTTCTGTGGTGCCAGCCCCGGCGCCAGTCCCGTCTATCGTCAGGCTGCCGAAGCGCTTGGCCAGCACCTGGCCCAACGCGGCCTGCGCCTGATCTACGGCGGCGGCGCCGTCGGCCTGATGGGTGTGGTCGCCGACGCGGCGCTGAATGCCGGCGGCGAGGTGATCGGCATCATCCCGCAGAGCCTGGAGCGCGCCGAGATTGGCCACCGCGGCCTGACCTGCCTGGAGGTGGTGGACGGCATGCACGCACGCAAGGCGCGCATGGCCGAACTGGCCGACGCCTTCATCGCCCTGCCCGGCGGCCTCGGCACCCTGGAAGAGCTGTTCGAGGTGTGGACCTGGGGCCAGCTCGGCTACCACGCCAAACCGCTGGGGCTGCTGGAAGTGAACGGTTTCTACAGCAAGCTGGGGGATTTTCTCGATCATCTGGTGGCCGAGCGCTTCGTGCGTCCGCAGCACCGCGAGATGCTGCAGATCGCAGACAGCCCGCAGGACCTGCTCGACGCCCTGAGCGAATGGCGCCCCAGCGTAGCGCCGAAGTGGGTGGATCGCTCGCCCATCTGAGCCTGTACGCAGACATGTAACACGATGCTACGATCTGCGGCCTCTTTTCTCATGGAAGCCGCAACATGGCCGGAAGCAGCCTGCTCGCCCTGATCGACGATATCAGCAGCGTCCTCGACGACGTCGCCACCATGACCAAGATCGCCGCGCGCAAGACCGCCGGCGTGCTGGGCGACGACCTCGCCCTCAATGCCCAGCAGGTCACCGGGGTCAAGGCGGATCGCGAACTGCCGGTGGTCTGGGCGGTGGCCAAGGGCTCGCTGGTGAACAAGGCGATCCTGGTGCCGGCCGCGCTGCTGATCAGCGCCGTGGCGCCCTGGCTGGTGGTGCCCTTGTTGATGCTCGGCGGTCTGTTCCTCTGCTACGAAGGGGCCGAGAAACTGATCCATAAGTTGCTGCACCGGCATGAGGGCGACGAGCAGCAGCCGCTGCTGGAGGCCATCGCCGATCCGCAGGTGGACCTGGTGGCCTTCGAGCGCGACAAGATCCGCGGCGCGGTGCGTACCGACTTCGTGCTGTCGGCCGAGATCATCGCCATCACCCTGGGCACCGTCGCCACTGCCAGTTTCCTCAATCAGGTGCTGGTGCTCAGCGGTATCGCCCTGCTGATGACCGTCGGCGTCTACGGCCTGGTGGCCGGCATCGTCAAACTGGACGACGCCGGGCTCTACCTCAGCCAGCGCGCCAGCGCCTTCGCCCGGGCCTGCGGCCGCGGCATCCTGCGCCTGGCCCCCTGGCTGATGAAGTCGTTGTCGGTGATCGGCACCGCGGCCATGTTCATGGTTGGCGGCGGCATTCTCAGCCATGGCCTGCCGCCGGTGGAAAGCGCCGTGCATCATGCCGCCGAATGGGTCGCCCGCGATGCCGGGCAGCTGCTCTCGGCGCTGGTACCGACCCTGCTCAATGCCTTGCTGGGCGTGGTCGCCGGGGTGCTCAGCGTCCCCCTGGTGAGCCTCGCGGCGCGTCTGTGGCAGGCGCTGCGCAAACCCCACAGTCGTTAACCGCGGCGATTTTCTGGCCAGTTCCCTGCGCCCCTTGCCGGGCGCAGTCGCGAGCGGCTTTCCCCAAGCTTATCCACAGCTTGCTCCACCGCTTTCGGGGATAACCGGCAAACCATTCTCGAGCCGCATGGACAAGTGCCAGCTCTCGCCTCAAGCAATTCATTACAAAGCATTTTTTGTTGCAAACCGGTGATCTGCGCAAAAGCTGACCAGCTACCCAGAAAGCCCGCAGGCACAGGGCCTGGAGAACCCGCTGCAGAGCTTCCTCACAGAGTTATCCACAGATTTGCTGAATAACCAGACGTGGCGTTCGGTCGCATGCATAAGCGCAGGCAGCTGTGCCAGTCTCTACTGACCTGACCGGGTTATCAGAAACTGGAGGAATCAAGATGTTGCGTAACGCTGCTCTAATCGCTCTGCTCGGCCTGGCCAGCACCCCGCTCCTGGCTGCCGAATGCGCAGTGGATGTCGAGTCGACCGACCAGATGACCTTCAACACCCAGGCCATCTCCGTCAGCAAGAGCTGCAAGACCTTCACCGTCAACCTCAAGCACACAGGCAGCCTGCCCAAGACCGCCATGGGCCACAACTGGGTGCTGAGCAAGACTGCCGACATGCCCGGCATCGCCACCGACGGCATTCCCGCCGGCCCAGACGCCAGCTACCTCAAGGCCGGTGACGAGCGCGTCATCGCTCATACCGACCTGATCGGCGGTGGCGAGAGCACCTCGGTGACCTTCGATGTCAGCAAACTGGCCGCTGGCGAGGACTACAGCTTCTTCTGCTCCTTCCCCGGCCACTACTCGCTGATGAAAGGCAGCCTGACCCTGGCCGACTGAGTCACCCCAAGGGCCTCAGGCGAGGCCCTTCATCCCGCCTATCCCAGCGGCAGCACCGTGACCTGCACTTCCGGGTCGTGGCTGCCGCCTCCCAGAATCACTCCACGCAGCGGCGACACATCGGAGAAATCCCGGCCCCAGGCCAGGGTGATGTGCTCCAGCGCCGGGCGCACGTTGTTGGTCGGGTCGAAATCCACCCAGCCCTGCCGCGGACAGTACAGCGATACCCAGGCATGCGACGCGTCGGCGCCGATCAGCCGCGGCTGGCCGGGCGGCGGCTGGGTCAGCAGGTAGCCGCTGACGTAGCGCGCCGCCAGACCGCGCGAACGCAGGCAGGCCAACATCAGGTGGGCGAAGTCCTGGCAGACGCCGCGCTTTTCCTCCAGCACCTGCAGCAAGGGTGTGGCCACCTGGGTGGCGCCGGCATCGAAGCTGAACTCCTCGAAGATCTTCTGCATCAGCGCCTGACCGGCCTGCAACAGGGGACGGCCCGGCGTGAAACAGTCATCGGCGTACTCGGCGAAGACCTGCTTGAGGCGCACGTAGGGCGATTCGAAGCGGTAGCGCGCCGCCTCCAGCAGGGCCGGCGCCATGGGCCGGCCGCCATAGCTGAGCGCCGCGCAGGCCGCCTCCCAGCTCGGCGAATCATCCAGATCCAGCGGCGCGCGCGCCAGCACCTCGACGCGCAAGCGCGCGCTGACGCTGAGCTGCTCGTGCGGGCGCTCGAACACCAGGCGCGTCAGCGGGTTGCCGAACACGTCCAGGCCGTCGCGGCGCTGGCAGGGCTGCGGGTCGATGCGCAGCTCCTGCTCGTGACAGCGCTGCCAAGGGCATTCGCGCGGCCACAGGTGCGCCAGCTGCTGCGCCAGGGAAACCGGCGCCGAGTAGCGGTAGTGAGTATCGTGGAGAACCTGATACAGCGCGCTGCTCATGAGGATTGCGTCCGCTGGCTGACATCGACATGGGCGAAGAAACGCAGCCCGAGGTGATCGGAAACCGCACCTGCGGCTTCACTGATGGCCACCAGCAGGTCGGCCAGGCCTTCGAGCACCGCGCGGGTACTGCCGGGGCCGAACAGCGGGTTCTCCAGGCTGGCCAGGCTGAAGGCGCTCAACTGTTGTTCCAGATAGACCAGGTAGCGCTCGGCCGGTAGCTCGAAGCGCTCGTTGAGCCCCTCCAGCGAGCGCAGCAGGGTGCGCATCTGGAAGATCACCGCATGCGGGTTCTGCTCGTCCAGCAGCAGCAGGTCCAGCACCGGGATCAACTGCGCCGAGGCCAGGTAACGGGTGCGGTAGGTGATGCTGCTGTTGCCCAGCTCCAGCAGCCACTCCAGCGCCGACTGGTCGGTGGCCGAGCCGCTGCGCAGGAAGCCGGCGAAGCTGTCGCAGAGAAACTGCAGGCGCTCGATATAGCGGCCGAGCATGAGAAAGCGCCAGCCGTCGTCGCGGGTCATGTCGTCGAGGGCAAAACCCGACAGCGCCGCCAGCGACATCAGCAGGCGGTTGAGAAAGTCCAGCAGTTCGCCGAAGTCGGCCGGCTGGCCTTCAAGCAGTTGCGCCTCGCGCTGCAACTCCACCAGCGCCTGCCAGTTGGCCTGGGACAGCTTGCCGCGCACGCTACCGGCCGACCATTGCAGGCGCTGCAGATTGGCGCGCAGGCTGGCCGGCCAGTCGCTGCCCAGTAGTGCCTGCAGCAGGCGCGCCTCCAGCTCGCCTTCATCCGCGCCGGCCAGCAGCCCCAGCTCCTGCGCCAGTGCCAGGGCACTCTGCAGCGCCTGCGGGTCGTCGTCATCGTCGACGTAGCGCGCCAGCATGATGCGCAGCAGGCGCGCACCGTCTTCGCAGCGCTCGGCGTACCGACCGAACCAGTACAGGTTCTCCACCACCCGCGAAGGCAGGAAGGGGTCGCTGCGTACCAGATCGGCGCTGCCCAGGGTGCGCTGCGTCTGCCACGGCTCGCCCGCGCTCTGCCGGGTGCCGAGCACCCAGGTGTCCTTGCTCGCGCCGCCGCGCTGCATCGACACCACCTCGGCATCGGCCTCGCCGGCCACGCGGGTCAGGCCGCCGGGCATCACCCGGTAGCCATCGGCGCTGGCCACGGCGAACACACGCATGCCGATGGCGCGTGGCTGCAGGCCGCTGCCGTCCCACACCGGCGCCTGCGACAGCTTGGCCCGCGCCTGCGCCACGTAGGCGTAGGGGCGCTGCCTGAGGCGTGCGGCCAGCTTGGCGCGCTGCGCCTCGTCCAGATCACGGCCAAACACCGGGGCGAAGCTTTGCGAGGGAAAGGCCGGGCGCACCAGCAGTTCGTCGAGCTTATCCAGCGCCTCGTCCAGCACCGGCGGCTCGCCGCACCACCAGCTGGCGATGGACGGCAGCAGCAGCTCCTCACCCAGCAGGTGCTCGCTGATGGCAGGCAGGAAACCGGGCAGGCCGGGCGATTCCAGCACGCCGCTGCCCAGGGCATTGGCCACCAGCACGCGACCACGGCGCACCGCCTCGAGCAGGCCGGGCACGCCAAGGGCGGAATCGGTGCGCAGCTCCAGCGGGTCGCAGTAGTCGTCGTCGAGGCGGCGCAGCACCGCGTGCACGCGGCGCAGGCCGGCCAGGGTCTTGAGGTAGAGGGTGGCGTCGCGCACGGTCAGGTCGCTGCCCTCGACCAGCGGGTAGCCGAGCTGGCGCGCCAGGTACAGGTGCTCGAAATAGCTTTCGTTGAAGCGCCCCGGCGTCAGCAGCACCACCAGCGGCGTCTCGCCGCCACTGGGGGCCTGGCGCGCCAGAGTGTCCTGCAGGGTACGGAAGAAACTGGCCAGGTACTGCACGCGCAGGTCGCGGTACAGCTCGGGGAAGGCGCGCGAGACGATCTGCCGGTTCTCCAGCGCATAGCCGGCGCCGGAGGGCGCCTGAGTACGGTCGGCGGTAACCCACCAGCGCCCGTCCGGCGCGCGGGCCAGGTCCACGGCATACAGGTGCAGCCAGGTACCGCCCGGCGCCTGCATGCCCTGGCACGGCCAGAGGAAGTTGTTGTGGCCGAACACCAGCTCGGTGGGCAGCAGGCCTTCGGCGATCAGCTTCTGCGGGCCATACAGATCGGCCAGCACGCGGTTGAGCAGGGTCGCGCGCTGCGCCACGCCGGCGGCGATCTGCTGCCACTCGTCAGCCGGGATCAGGTTGGGCAGCAGGTCCAGTTCCCACGGGCGGTCGGCGCCATCCGGGTCGGCGTAAACGTTATAGGTGACGCCGTTTTCCTGAATCTGCCGCGCCAGCATGGCCTCGCGCTGCGCCAGGTGCTCCGGGCGGCTGCGCGCCAGCTGCTCGTACAGGCGGCGCCAGTGCGGACGCACGTTGCCCTTGGCGTCGAGCAGTTCGTGGTAGGCGCCGTTGGGCGGCGGGTAATCGGCTAGCAGGTCGTGCATGGCAGGCTCAAAAGGTTTGACGCAGGACGTTCCCAGTAGGAGCCCGCTTGCGGGCGATCCGACGCGACAATCGAAGCATCGCCGGCAAGCCGGCTCCTACGGGGCGCTGGATCAACTACGACGCAGATCCAGGGTCATCGGCAGTTCATTATTGTCTATCGGCTGCATGACGGGGCGCTTGCCCGGGCTGTGGCCCAGGCGGAAGAAGCGCGCCAGGCGCCGGCTCTCGGCCTCGTAGGCGTTGACCGGCAGGCTGTCGTAGTTGCGCCCGCCCGGATGCGCCACGTGGTACTGGCAACCGCCCAGCGAGCGCTGCATCCAGGTATCGACGAGGTCGAACACCAGCGGCGCGTGCACGCCGATGGTCGGCTGCAGACAGCTGGCCGGCTGCCAGGCACGGAAGCGCACGCCGCCGACGAACTCGCCGACCTTGCCGGTCGGTCGCAGCGGCACCGGCACGCCGTTGCAGGTCAGCACGTAGCGATCCGGCGCCATGCCGTTCACCTTCACCTGCATACGCTCCAGCGACGAGTCGACGTAACGCACAGTACCGCCGATGGCGCCCTCCTCGCCCAGCACGTGCCAGGGTTCCAGGGCCTGGCGCAGCTCCAGGTCGATGCCCTTGACCGCGAAGTCGCCGGCCTTGGGAAAACGGAACTCCAGGTGCGGGGCGAACCACTCGGCGCGCAGCGGATAGCCGAAGGCCGACAGCTCCTGCAGCACATCGGCGAAGTCCTGCTCGACGAAGTGCGGCAGGAGGAAGCGATCGTGCAGCTCGGTGCCCCAGCGCACCAGCCTGGCCGGGCGGTAGGGTTCCTGCCAGAACCGCGCGATCAGCGCGCGCAGCAGCAGTTGCTGAGCCAGGCTCATCTGCGCGTGCGGCGGCATCTCGAAGGCGCGCAGTTCGAGCAGGCCGAGGCGACCGCTGGCCGAGTCCGGCGAGTACAGCTTGTCGATGCAGAACTCGGCGCGGTGAGTGTTGCCGGTGACGTCCACCAGCAGGTTGCGCAGCAATCGGTCGACCAGCCAGGGCGGGCAGTCGCGGCCCGGCTCGGGCATCTGCGCGAAGGCGATTTCCAGCTCGTACAGGGCGTCGTTACGCGCCTCGTCCACGCGTGGCGCCTGCGAGGTCGGGCCGATAAACAGGCCGCTGAACAGGTAGGACAGCGACGGGTGGTTGTGCCAGTAGCTGATCAGACTGCGCAGCAGGTCGGGGCGGCGCAGGAAAGGCGAGTCGCCCGGTGTCGCACCGCCGAGGACGAAATGGTTGCCGCCGCCGGTGCCGGTGTGACGCCCGTCGATCATGAATTTCTCGCTGGACAGGCGCGACTGACGCGCCGCCTCGTAGAGGAATTCGCAGCGCTCGACCAGCTCGTCCCAGCTGGCGGCCGGGTGGATGTTCATCTCGATCACGCCGGGGTCGGGGGTGACGCGAAAGTGCAGCAGGCGCGGGTCCAGCGGTGGCTCGTAGCCTTCCAGCAGCACCGGGCAGTTCAGCTCGGCAGCCACGGCCTCGATGGCCGCGACCAGCTCCAGGTAGTCCTCCAGATGCGCCAGCGGCGGCATGAACAGGTACAAGCGGCCCTCGCGCGGCTCGGCGCACAGCGCGGTGCGCACGATGCCGGCAGCCGACTGCCCGCAGGCCGGACGCACGCTTTGCGGGCCGGCACTGGCGCCGCGCCAGACGCCGCGCAACTGGCGCTGGATCTGCGCCGGGCTGGGCAACGGCGGCAACGCCTGACTGGGATCGAGCGGATTGATGTAGGGGTAGTCGGCCTGGCTCACCCAGGGCAGCGAATCCAGCGGCAGACGGTAGCCCAGCGGCGAGTCGCCTGGCAGCAGGCGGCAATGCTCGTCGCGCAGGAACCAGCGCCCGCTCTGCCAGCCCTCGCCCACCACCTGGCGCGCCAGCGGCAGGACGTGGCCGACCACGGCGTCGAGGCCCTGATCGAACACCTTGCGCAGGCGCTCGCGCTCCAGCGGGTCGCTCAGACGCGGGTCGTCCGGGGTGACGTTGTCCGGCAGCTTGCGCTCGCGCCACAGGTAGTAGAACCAGTCCTCATAGGCCGGGAAGACGTTGCCGGCGTCCACATCCAGACGCGCCGCCAGCGCGGCGAGAAAACGCGCGGCGGTGTCGGCGCTGGCACCGTAGCCGCGCTTCTCGTCGGCTAGCAGCTTGGGGTCATGCCACAGCGGCTCGCCGTCGCGGCGCCAGAAGCAGTTCAGCGACCAGCGCGGCAACTGCTCGCCCGGGTACCACTTGCCCTGACCGAAATGCACCAGCGCATTGGGGGCGTAGTGCTCGCGCAGGCGATGGAACAGGTCGGCGGCCAGGCGGCGCTTGTTCGGCCCCAGCGCGGCGGTATTCCACTCGTCGTCATCGGGATAGTCGAGGGCGACGAAGGTCGGCTCGCCGCCCATGGTCAGGCGCACGTCGTGCTTGCTCAGGTCATCGTCGATGCGTCGCCCCAGCGCCTGGATCGCCTGCCACTGCGCCTCGCTGTAGGGCTTGGTGACGCGCGGCGCCTCCCACACGCGCTCCACGCTCATCAGGTGCTCGAACGTCACCTCGCACTCGTCCAGCCCGCCGGTGATCGGCGCCGCTGAAGACGGCTCCGGGCTGCAGGCCAAGGGGATATGGCCTTCACCGGCGAACAGGCCGCTGGTCGGGTCGAGGCCGATCCAGCCGGCGCCGGGCAGATACACCTCGCACCAGGCGTGCAGGTCGGTGAAGTCCTTGTCGGTGCCGCTGGGGCCGTCGAGGGATTTGACGTCAGCAGTGAGCTGGATCAGGTAGCCGGAAACGAAGCGCGCCGCCAGTCCCAGATGACGCAGCAGCTGCACCAGCAGCCAGGCCGAATCGCGGCAGGAACCGGAGGCCAGCTGCAGCGACTGCTCCGGCGTCTGCACGCCCGGCTCCATGCGGATCAGGTAGCGGATGTCGGCCGACAGGCGCTGGTTCAGCTCCACCAGGAAATCGACGCTGGGCCTGGGCGTGCGCTCGATGCCGGCCAGGTACTCGGCGAACAGCGGCGTGGCCGGCAGCTTGACCAGGTACGGCGCCAGCTCGCGCTGCTCGCCCTCGGTGTAGGCGAAGGGAATGCGCTCGGCATAGGGTTCGAGGAAGAAATCGAAGGGGTTGAACACCGCCATCTCGGCGACCAGGTCCACCTCGACCTTGAATTCGCGGGTCTTCTCGGGAAACACCAGGCGCGCCAGGTAGTTGCCCTGCGGGTCCTGTTGCCAGTTGATGAAGTGCTGGCCCGGCTCCACCTTCAGGGCGTAGGAGAGGATGCGCGTGCGGCTGTGCGGTGCCGGGCGCAGGCGCACGACCTGCGGCCCGAGGTTGACCGCGCGGTCGTAGCGGTAGTGGGTGACGTGATGCAGCGCGACATGAATCGACACGGCGGCCTCCTGCTAGCCTGGACGATACCCTGTGCCGCGCAAGACTTATGCCAGAGACAACCCGCTGGTTCTCCAGCGTGCCGCGCCCGGCAGGCCCCTTATCGGGGCACAGCCCGCACCAGGGTCAAATGGACGCACAACTATAGAGCAGGCGCCAGCGACCCTGATGACTATATGCGTGCGGACTTCAACATTCGCCGTCGAGACTGGCGATCCAGCGATCGATCACCTCCAGGCCTTCGCGGTGGGAGGTGGAGCGGCCCAGTTCGGGCATCATGATGCTGGGGTCGGTGCTGTGCAGACGGAAGCTCAGCACCGACTTTTCCGGCGCGCCGGGGTGAATGTCCACCAGGCGGTCGCCGGAGCCCTTGCCCGCGGCCACCGGCTGCTTGCAGAGCCCATAGGCGATGCCAAGGGGCGTAGCCGGGTCGAGATACAGCCCGGAGGTGCGCCCAGGCCCCTCAGGGTTGTGACAGTGCGAGCAGTTGGCGTCCAGATAGCTGCGCGCCTGATGTTCCAGGCCCTCCCCTTCACGCGGTGCGCCCCACAGTGCATTGCGCGGTACCCCGGCCAGGTCGGCCGGCACGCCCTGCAGCAGCCCGTCGGCCTGCCAGCGCTGCAGCTGATTGACCGTGCCATCGGCATAGGCGTAATCCTTGTTCAGGTGCCGCGCCTTCGGCCCCAGCGGCTGCACGCCCTTGCCCGCCTGCTGTTCATGGCAACCGGCGCACTGGTTGGCGTCCGGCACCTGATAGTCCACCGCCAGTACCTCGCCAGTCGCATCCTGCAGCTGCAGGTCGAAACTGGTGCCGGCCCAGTCCAGGGTGGCGTCGCCCTGGGCCTCGTCCCAGACGTAGGGCAAGGCCACCCAGCCCTGCTCCTGGCGCAGCAGGATACGCGTCTCCAGCAGCCGTACCCGATCGAGCTGCAGCGCCTCGACGCCGTGCTGCTCGCTGCGCAGCAGCCGGCCCTGGGCATCGCGCGGGTAGTAGAAGGTCTTGCTCAGCACGGTGCCGACGGGGTAGTCGAATTGCGCCTCGGCGTATTGCGCACTGCGGCCCGCGGGCAGCCAGACGGTGCGCAGCTTGTGCGCGTAGTCGGTGAACAGTGGCGTGTTGAGGTCGTAGGGCAGCACGCCGGCGGCCGGCTGCAGCTGGCCGCCGCGTTGCTGCAATACACCCCAGGCGCTGAGCTTGTCGGGATAGT
The DNA here is from genome assembly GCF_029834875.1 of Pseudomonas sp. GD04158. NCBI lineage: Bacteria > Pseudomonadati > Pseudomonadota > Gammaproteobacteria > Pseudomonadales > Pseudomonadaceae > Pseudomonas > Pseudomonas sp. GD04158. The sequence goes on from NZ_JAODYT010000022.1 coordinate 37,000, forward strand.
CCTCGCCACTGGGCAGGTACAGGGGCGCGCGCTGCTGCTCGCAGGCGCCGAGCAACAGGGTGGCGAGCAACAGCCAGCCGGCTCTCATGCCTCCTCACCCGCCTCGGCCAGCGCCGCCTGCAGTTCGACCGCGGGCAGGCGCGGCAACTCGCAGCGATGCGGCGTCATGTCGGTGCTGATGTTCTTGTAGCCGCCGGGACCGTCGACGTTGACGATGCCGGCCTCGCCATTGTCGATGCAGATCGCCAGTTCGGCCGGCAGCCTGCCATCCACCAGCTTGTCCGGGTTGACGTAGCCATCCCAGAGGATGTCGGGCAGGCGGCCGTTGAGCCCGAACTTGGCCAGTTTCAGCGCCTTCAGTTCGAGGTTGTCGGGGCTGTCGCCACCCGGGCCGAAACGGTTGCCATGGATATGAATGGCCTCCGGGTAGGGATCGAAATCCGCCTCGGTGGAGAGATCGGTGTAGCCGGTACTGAAGTAACTGCTGACGATGACGTTGGCGGTGCGGTGCTCGCCGATGTCGTTGTCGAAGATCTCCACCTTGTCGTTGGAGTTGATCACCACGCCGGAGCCGGCCGGGATGCTCGCCACCGGCGTGCCCTTGTGCCCGAAGTTCTTGTGGTTGTTGCCCTCGACCCTGTTGCGGTAGACCCGCGTGGTGTGCCCCGGCTGCGGCAGGTTGGGCATGTTGAACACCAGGATGCCGCCGGTATTGCCGGTGGCGACGTTGTCGTAGACGTCGGCACCGATGGTGTTCTCGATCTCGATGCCGGCGACGTTGCGCTCGGCACGGCTGTTGCGCACCACCACGTTGCGCGACTGACCGACGTAGATACCGGCGTCCGAGGCGCCTATGGCCACCACGCCATCGACCAGCACGTTCTCGGTCTGCACCGGGTAGATGCCGTAGGCACCGTTCTCGGTGGCCGGACCGTTGGTCCACTCGGTGCGCACGCGGCGGATGATGATGTTCCTGCCGCCGACCACCTTGAGCGCATCGCCCTTGGTGTCCTCCAGCGCCAGGTCCTCGATGGTGAAGTCGGACGCGTCCACCAGCAGGCCTTCGGCACCGGACTTCTGGCCCTTGAAGTTGAGGATGGTCTTGTCCATCCCGGCGCCCTTGAGGGTCACCCCGCTGACCTTGAGGCTGAGACTGCGGTCGAGCTGCCAGGTCCCGGCAGGAATTTCGATCACCTCACCGGGCTTGGCCTTGATCAGCTGGGTCTGCAGCTGTTTCTGAAAATCGAGGTTGGCGACGGGCGGCGCTTCGGAATCCCCGCATGCGGTCAGCAGCAGGGGCAGCGCGAGCAGAGAGAGGACGGCGGTGCGCATGGCGGGCTCCAGTATTCTTGTTTAATTGGCACCTTAGTACCAATTAAGACAAAAACCAAGAGCTGCCCGAATCGACCGCCAGACAAGAAAACGCCAGCACTAGGCTGGCGTTCTCCTTCAGCGCGGCGCGACCGGCCTGGGCTTCTTCTTCCCGCCGCCCGGCTTGCCGCCCTTCTTCTGCTCCTGCAGCTTGGCGAAAGCCGCCGCCTTGGCCTGCTCGCGCTTGTCCCAGGGTTTGCCCCCATCGCTGGCACGCGGTGGCAGGCCGTTGTGCTGGGTCAGCACCTTGCCCACCTTCTTGCTGCCGGCCGGCGTCGAGTTCTTGCGCCGAGCGCTCTGATACTCGTCGGTCTGCGGCTGGTAGGTGGGAATCAGATGGTGCTTGCCATTGCCGATCAGATCACTGCGGCCCATGCGCTCCAGCGCCTCACGCAGCATTGGCCAGCCTTTCGGGTCGTGATAACGCAGGAAGGCCTTGTGCAGGCGGCGCTGCTGCTCGCTCTTGACGATGGTCACGCCATCGCTCTTGTAAGTGACCTTGCGCAGCGGGTTCTTGCCCGAGTGATACATGGCCGTGGCGGTGGCCATCGGCGAGGGGTAGAAGGCCTGCACCTGGTCGGCGCGGAAACCGTTGCGCTTGAGCCACAGGGCGAGGTTCATCATGTCCTCGTCGGTGGTGCCCGGGTGCGCGGCGATGAAGTACGGGATCAGGTACTGCTCCTTGCCCGCCTCCTTCGAGTACTTCTCGAACATCTGCTTGAAGCGGTCGTAGCTGCCGATGCCCGGCTTCATCATCTTGTCCAACGGGCCACGCTCGGTGTGCTCCGGCGCGATCTTGAGATAACCGCCGACGTGGTGGGTAACCAGTTCCTTGACGTACTCCGGCGACTCCACCGCCAGGTCATAGCGCAGACCGGAAGCGATCAGGATCTTCTTCACCCCTGGCAGCGCACGCGCCTTGCGGTACAGCTCGATCAGGGAGGAGTGATCGGTATTGAGGTTCTCGCAGATACCGGGGAACACGCACGACGGCTTGCGGCAGTGTTTCTCGATCTCCGGGTCCTTGCAGGCGATGCGGTACATGTTGGCGGTCGGCCCGCCGAGGTCGGAGACCACGCCGGTGAAGCCCGGCACCTTGTCGCGCATTTCCTCGATCTCGCGGATGATCGACTCGTGCGAACGGTTCTGGATGATGCGGCCCTCGTGCTCGGTGATCGAGCAGAAGGTGCAGCCGCCGAAGCAGCCACGCATGATGTTCACCGAGAAACGGATCATCTCGTAGGCCGGGATCTTCTCCTTGCCATACGCCGGGTGCGGCACGCGCGCGTAGGGCATGCCGAACACGTAGTCCATTTCCTCGGTGGTCATGGGAATGGGTGGCGGGTTGAACCACACGTCCACCTCGCCATGCTTCTGCACCAGCGCGCGGGCGTTGCCCGGGTTGGTTTCCAGGTGCAGCACGCGGTTGGCGTGGGCGTAGAGCACCGGGTCGTTGCGCACCTTTTCGAACGACGGCAGACGGATCACCGTCTTGTCGCGGGTCATGCGCGGGCTTTCGAGAATCTGCACCACCTTGGCTTCGTTGGGGTCTTCGACCGGCCCCTTGGCCTGCTCGATGGCGCAGGCTTCCATGTCCTGGGTGTTGACGTAGGGGTTGATGATCTTGTCGACGCGGCCGGGGCGGTCGATACGGGTCGAGTCGACCTCGAACCAGCCCTCGGGAGTGTCGCGGCGAATGAACGCGGTGCCGCGTACATCGGTGATGGCTTCGACCTTCTCGCCCCGCGACAGACGCTGGGCGATTTCCACCACGGCGCGCTCGGCGTTGCCGTAGAGCAGGATGTCGGCGGTGGCGTCCATCAGGATCGAACGGCGCACCTTGTCCTGCCAGTAGTCGTAGTGGGCGATACGGCGCAGGGAGGCCTCGATGCCGCCGAGGATTACCGGCACGTGGGTATAGGCCTCCTTGCAGCGCTGGCTGTAGACCAGGCTGGCGCGGTCGGGGCGCTTGCCGGCCAGACCGCCGGGAGTGTAGGCGTCGTCGGAACGGATCTTCTTGTCCGCGGTGTAGCGGTTGATCATCGAGTCCATGTTGCCGGCCGCCACGCCGAAGAACAGGTTCGGCTCGCCGAGCTTCATGAAGTCGTCTTTGCTGCGCCAGTCCGGCTGGGCAATGATGCCGACCCGGAAGCCCTGAGCCTCGAGCAGGCGACCGATGATGGCCATGCCGAACGAGGGGTGATCGACGTAGGCATCACCGGTAACGATGATGATGTCGCAGCTGTCCCAGCCGAGCTGATCCATCTCTTCCCGACTCATCGGCAGGAAGGGCGCAGGCCCGAAACACTCGGCCCAGTACTTGGGATAGTCGAACAGCGGCTTGGCGGCTTGCATATTTTTTGATCAACGGGCTTTCTCGAGGGGCGCGGATAGTAGCATAAAAAGTGATCAACTCGCGCCAGCCAAAATCCCCGCCTTTGTGATCACATAGCTAGCAAATAGCTATACTGCCGCCGATAAGCCAATCTAGGCCGCTACCAGACGGCTTGATACAAGGGGTGAGCAGGTGGGGCGTTCTCTTTGTAAGGGACTGATGGTCTTGTTCCTGACCTGCTGCTGCAGTTGGGTCTTTGCCGCCTCCATAACACTGCGTGCAGACAGCAGCGGTATGCTGCTGAACGACAGCGTAGAGCTTCTGGAAGACGTAGGCGGCAGGCTGCAAATCGGCGACATGGCCGACCCTGCTGTGCAGGCTCTCTTCAAGCCGGCCGAAGGCCGCGCCACCGTTGGCCAGAGCCGTCACCCCTGGTGGATCAAGGTCACCCTGCAACGCGGCAGCGATGCGCCCGCGCAGTGGTGGCTGGAGAATGCAGGGATCACGATTTATCGCCTGCATCTCTACCTCCCTGATGGGCAGGGTGGCTGGGTAGAGCGCCCAACCGGCACCGCGGTGCCCTATGCACAAGGTCGCGACCATCCGTACCGGCGCATGCTGTTCAAGCTGCCGGAGCTGACCGAGCAACCACTGACGCTCTACTTCCGCAGCCTTGACCCGGCGGGCAATTCATTTCCGCTCAAGGTTTGGCAACTTGCCGATCTGCAACAGCTGGCAAGCCACGAGAATCTGGGCTACGGCCTGATCTATGGCGTCATCTTTGCGCTGTTGCTGTACAACCTGTTCATCCTGATCGCACTGCGCGACAAAGCCTACCTGTGGTACGTCCTAGCCACCGGCAGCGTGCTGGTGTTCATCCTCAGCATGACCGGCCACGGCTTTCAGTACCTCTGGCCCGGCAGTCCAGTACCTTTCTGGCTGGATCGCATTACCCTGCCATCGCTGTGGGGGATCTTCGTCATGCGCTTCACCCAGGAGCTGCTGTTCACCCGGCACGGCCTGATCTGGCCACATCGCCTGCTCAACGCCGGCTGCATCCTGTACGTGATCGCCATCGTCATCAACGCCCTAGGCCATCGCGCCGAAGGCGCCATGATCATTGCACTGACGCCTATCGTTACCGTCCCTTCTGCACTGTTCAGCGCCATTGTTCGCGTGCGCCAGGGCTTCTTCCCGGCCCGCTTCTACCTGCTCGGCTACGGCGCGGTACTCGCCAGTACGCTGGTTCTGGTAATGCGGGCTGCTGGCCTGATCGAACCGAACAACTTCACCGCCTACCTATTCCCTATCTCGGTCGCGGCAGAAACCATTCTGTTTTCGTTCGCCCTCGCCTATCGAATTCAAATGCTCAAACAGGAAAAGGCGGAAGCCTTGCTCCAGGCTGATCGAGAGAAAACGGCACGTCTTGCCCAGATTCAGGCCAGCGCCGACGAACTGCAGGCAGCGGTCAACTTACGCACCGCCGAACTGGCGGCCGCGAACGAGCGCCTGTGCCAGCGCGAACGCGAGCTGGAGCATGCGGCCTTCAATGACCCGCTTACCGAGCTGCCCAACCGGCGCTATCTGGTCGAGCGCTGCGAATCGGCCCTGGCGCATGCCGAACGCCACGGCGAGAGCGTGGCGCTGCTGCTGATCGATCTGGATCATTTCAAACCGATCAACGACCGCTTTGGCCACGCCGCTGGCGACATGATGCTGCAGGTGATCGCCAAGCGCCTGCGCGAGCACGTGCGCGCTGGCGATGCGGTTGCGCGCCTGGGCGGCGACGAGTTCGCCGCCCTGATTGGCGGCAGCGATGCCGAAACCCAGGCCCGCGAGATCGCCGCGCGCCTGCTGGCCGAGCTGTCCGAACCGGTGCACTACGGCGCCGAGCGCCTGCGCGTGACCATCAGCATCGGTGCAGCGCTCTATCCGCGCCATGCCAAAAACTTCACCGGGCTGTACAAGGCCGCCGATCAGGCGCTGTACCGGGTCAAGGAGCTGGGGCGCTCCGGCTCACGCGTGCACGGCGAAGACGGCGAGCTGAGCGAGCAGGCCTGCCTGCAGCTCGATGTACTGAAGGTACCCAGCGGGCTGGCGTGATCCCCGCCGGGCCAACGCGGCGCTAGCCGATATAGCGCCGCGGCACGCGCGCGGTGACCTTGGTCAGCAGCTCGTAGCCGATGGTGCCGCTGGCATGCGCCACCTCGTCCACCGGCAGTTGCGCGCCCCACAGCTCCACCGACGAATCGATACCCACCTCGGGCAGATCGGTGATATCCACCGTCAGCATGTCCATCGATACTCTGCCGGCCAACGGCGCGCGCTGCCCGTCGACCAGCACCGGCGTGCCGCTGGGTGCGTGGCGCGGATAGCCGTCGGCATAGCCGCAACTGACCGTGGCGATACGCGAGGGCCGCTCGGCTACCCAGGCCGCGCCGTAACCGACACTTTCTCCGACCGCCACCTCGCGCACGGCGATCACCCGCGCCGCCAGGGTCATGGCCGGCTTCAGGCCAAGCTCGCGCGCACTGAAGTCGGCGAAAGGCGTGGCGCCGTAGAGCATGATGCCGGGGCGCAGCCAGTCCATGTGGGCGGCCGGAATGGTCAGCACCGCAGCCGAGTTGGCCAGCGAGCGATGATTGAAATCCAGATCCAGCAGATCGAGAAAGCGTTCGACCTGTAGTTCCGTGAGCGGATGACCGCGCTCGTCGGCGCAGGCGAAGTGGCTGAGCAGATTGAGCTCGGCCACCTGCTCGGCCATCTCGAGCCGTGCATGCCACTGGCGCAGACTGGCCGCGTCGAAACCCAGGCGATGCATGCCGGAGTCCAGCTTGAGCCAGACGTTGAGCGGGCGCGCCGGCTCACTGGCGAGCAACGCGTCTGCCTGCGCCGCGCTCTGCACCACCAGATCCAGGCCAAGCTGCGCGGCGATGGCGTACTCGCTGGCCTCGAAGCAACCCTCGAGCAGCAGGATGCGCGCTTCGCCGTGCATGGCGCGCACCTCGGCGGCTTCCTCCAGGCTGGCCACGGCAAAGCCGTCGGCTACCTCGTGCAACGCGGTGACCACCTCGCGTACGCCATGCCCGTAGGCATTGGCCTTGACCACTGCGAACGCCTGGCGCCCCGGCGCGCAGCGCTTGGCCACGGCGTAGTTGTGGGCGATGGCGGAGAGATCGACGATGGCGGCAAGCGGACGCATGAGGGAAGCCTGAACGAAAAACGGGCGCCCATCTTAACCGCTGGGCGCCCGTTTTCATTGAGCAGGATCAGCTGCCGTTATTCGTCCTCGAACTGATAGCTGCCCGGCGCCAGGTTCTCGAAACGCGAATACTTGCCGAGGAAGGCCAGACGCACGGTGCCGATGGGGCCGTTACGCTGCTTGCCGATGATGATCTCGGCCACGCCCTTGTACTCGGTCTCCGGGTGATAGACCTCGTCGCGGTAGACGAACATGATGATGTCGGCGTCCTGCTCGATCGCTCCGGATTCACGCAGGTCCGAGTTCACCGGGCGCTTGTTGGGGCGCTGCTCCAGCGAGCGGTTGAGCTGCGACAGCGCGATGACCGGGCAGTTGAATTCCTTGGCCAGGGCCTTGAGCGAGCGCGAGATCTCGGAAATCTCGTTGACCCGGCTGTCGCCGCTGGAGCCGGGAATCTGCATCAGCTGCAGGTAGTCGACCATGATCAGGCCGATCTCGCCATGCTCGCGCGCCAGGCGCCGCGTACGCGCGCGCATCTCGCTCGGCGAGATGCCCGCGGTATCGTCGATAAACAGCTTGCGGTCGTTGAGCAGGTTGACCGCGCTGGTCAGACGCGGCCAGTCGTCGTCGTCGAGCTGACCGGCACGCACCTTGGTCTGGTCGATGCGCCCCAGGGACGCCAGCATACGAATCACGATGGATTCCGAGGGCATTTCCAGCGAGTAGACGAGGATCGCCTTGTCGCTGCGCATCAGGGCGTTTTCCACCAGGTTCATGGCGAAGGTGGTCTTACCCATCGACGGACGACCGGCGACGATCACCAGATCGGCCGGCTGCAGGCCGCTGGTCTTGCCATCCAGATCATCGAAGCCGGTGGACAGACCGGTGATCGCGTCACCGTTGTTGAACAGCTGGTCGATACGGTCGATGGCCTTGACCAGGATGTCGTTGATGCCCACCGGGCCGCCTGTCTTGGGGCGCGCCTCGGCGATCTCGAAAATCTTGCGCTCGGCCTCGTCGAGGATTTCCTCGCCGGTACGGCCTTCCGGCGCATAGGCGCTGTCGGCGATCTCGTTGCTGATGCCGATCAGCTGGCGCAGCGTGGCGCGCTCGCGAATGATCTGCGCATAGGCCTTGATGTTGGCTACCGACGGCGTGTTCTTGGCCAGCTCGCCCAGATAGGCCAGGCCGCCGACCTGCGAAAGCTGCCCTTCCTTGTCCAGCTGTTCGGACAGGGTGACGACGTCGAACGGCGCGTTGCGTTCGGCCAGCTTGTAGATGGCGCGAAAGATCAGGCGATGGTCATGGCGATAAAAATCGCCATCGGATACGGCGTCGAGCACGCGTTCCCAGGCGTTGTTGTCCAGCATCAGGCCACCCAGCACCGCCTGCTCCGCCTCGATGGAGTGCGGCGGCACTTTCAGGGCAGCGGTCTGCAGGTCGTATTGCTCGGGGATGCTGATGTCGTTCATAGGCTCGGGGAATTATTACTGCAGTAGAAAAAACAACGGGCACGGATCGCCGAAGCGATGCCGTGCCCGATTGTCAGCAGACCCGCACCTGAGCGCAAGTCCGCTTGGCGGCTGCGAGTTAGGCAGCGACCACGATCACCTTGACGGTGGCTTCGACGTCGGTGTGCAGGTGCAGTGCAACGTCGTACTCGCCGACCTGACGGATAGTACCGTTGGGCAGACGAACTTCGGCCTTGGCCACTTCAACGCCGGAGGCGGTCAGGGCGTCAGCGATGTCGTGGGTACCGATCGAACCGAACAGCTTGCCTTCATCGCCAGCGGTGGCGGTGATGGTGACTTCCAGCTCAGCCAGTTGGGCAGCGCGAGCTTCGGCGGAAGCTTTCTTCTCGGCAGCCAGTTTTTCCAGCTCGGCGCGGCGGGCTTCGAACGCAGCTACGTTTTCAGCGGTAGCAGCGGTGGCCTTGCCCTGCGGCAGCAGGAAGTTACGGCCGTAACCGGCCTTGACGTTCACTTTGTCGCCCAGGTTGCCCAGATTGGCGATTTTTTCCAGCAGGATGACTTCCATTTGGGTCTTACCTCTTAACTTTTAACCTTCACCGTTCGCAGAGCCCGGGCCGTTCTTGCGCGCCAGGCGACCGCGAAAATCAAACAGACTGTCGACGATGGCCAGGACCACCAGTAGCGGATAGATCAGCTGCATGAACAGCAGGAGCGTGATGTACATGCCCACCAGCCAGAAGCGAGCGAGCCCTCCCTTTTCCACCAGGCCGTGCACCAGGGCGATCCCGGCGAACAGCAAAGGCACACTGCACAGCGGCGTGAGCATGGCCAACTGCGGCCCCAGATTGGGGCCTAGCATCATGCCCGCCAGCAGCAACAAGGCCTGCGGCAGCGACAGTCTCAGGGCGCGAAACTCGCGACCGAAACCGCCTGGGTTGTACAACACGGCCTGCCAGTAACGCCCAAGAATCAGGCTCAGCAAGCTCAGGATCTGCAGCAAGGCCGCCAGCAATCCGGTCAGCACCGGTGCGATCAGGGCCTCGAGACGCTCGCGTTCACCCACCGACAACTGCTGGTGAGCCCCATCGAACATGGTCGGCAAGAGCTTCTGCAGCTCGCCGGCCATGGCCGCGATGGGTTCGCGGAACACCGCCCCGAGGACCACTCCATACACCAGGCCCAGCGCCACACTGCACAGCAGTATGCGGTTCCAGGTCCAACTGGCGCGCAACAACAACGCCAGGCTCAGCGCACCGACCAGCACCAGCAGGGTGCGCGGTTCGCCGAAGTACCACCAGGCTATCGCCGGCAGCATGGCCCAGGCCAGGATGCCCATGGCATCGCTGGCTCCGCGCCGCAACAGCACCAGGCTGCCGGCGGCGGCACTCAACCAGAACAACAGCGGCATCGCTGCCGATCCCACCACCACGAGGGTGGCCTGCATACGGCCGCGCATGATGTATTCAGCCAGGGCGCGCATGCGATCTATTCCTTAACGCTTGTCGACTATCCGATCTCAGCGGCCGTGGCTGTCGGTGTAGGGCAGCAGGGCCAGGAAGCGGGCGCGCTTGATAGCGGTGGCCAGCTGACGCTGATAACGAGCCTTGGTACCGGTGATACGGCTGGGAACGATCTTGCCGGTTTCCGAGATGTAGGCTTTCAGGGTGTTGAGATCTTTGAAATCGATCTCTTTCACGTCTTCAGCGGTGAAGCGGCAGAATTTACGACGACGGAAGAAACGTGCCATGTGATTGGCTCCTCAATAGATCCGTGGATTACTCGTCAGCGTTGTCGCTGTCGTTGCTGTCGCTGTCATCGCCGTCGTTGGACTCGGCGTTTTCAGGACGTTCACGACGCTCGCGGCGCTCACTGCGGTTTTCTTCGGCCTTCAGCATCTCGGACTGGCCAGTGACGGCCTCGTCGCGACGGATGACCAGGTTACGGATCACGGCGTCGTTGTAGCGGAAGTTGTCTTCCAGCTCGGCCAGGGCCTTGCCGGTGCACTCTACGTTGAGCATCACGTAGTGGGCTTTGTGGACGTTGTTGATGGCGTAAGCCAGCTGACGACGGCCCCAGTCTTCCAGGCGGTGAATCTTGCCACCGTCTTCTTCGATCAGCTTGGTGTAACGCTCGACCATGCCGCCGACTTGCTCGCTCTGGTCCGGGTGAACCAGGAAGATGATTTCGTAATGACGCATAAATGCTCCTTACGGGTTGTAGCCTGCCAACTAAGGTGGTCAGGCAAGGAGTGGGTTTTTCTCGTGATGAGCTTGCCGGGCGGTAGGCGCAAAAAGGCCTGCCGTTACGGCAAGGGGCGCCATTCTAGAGAAGCCCCCTGCCGCACGCAAGGCGAATTGGCGATTATTTGAGCAGTCAGCCCTTGCCCCTGGCCTGACGCTGACGCACCGCCTCGAACAGGCAGACGCCGGTGGCGACCGAGACGTTGAGGCTGCTGACGCTGCCGCCCATGGGCAGCTTGACCAGGTAATCGCAATGCTCGCGGGTCAGGCGACGCATGCCCTTGCCCTCCGCGCCCATGACCAGCACCGTCGGGCCGGTCATGTCGAGCTGGTACAGCTCCTGCTCGGCCTCACCAGCGGTGCCGACCACCCACAGGCCCTTCTTCTGCAGCTTTTCCAGGGTGCGTGCCAGGTTGGTCACCGCCACCAGCGGAATCACCTCCGCCGCGCCGCACGCCACCTTGCGTACGGTGGCGTTGAGGGTGGCGGATTTGTCCTTGGGCACGATGACCGCCTGCGCCCCCGCGGCATCGGCAGTGCGCAGACAGGCGCCGAGGTTGTGCGGATCGGTCACGCCGTCCAGCACCAGCAGCAGGGGTACGCCCTCGCTGCGCTCGAGCAGCTCGTCGAGCATGTTCTCACCCCAGACCTGGCTCGGGCTGACCTCGGCGACCACGCCCTGGTGCACGCCCTCGGCCCATTCGTCCAGCTCCTGGCGTTCCTTGTGCCCGACCGGCACGCGGTGCTGCGCCGCCAGCTCCAGCATCGGCTGGATACGCGGCGCCTGACGGCTCTCGGCCAGCCACAGCTGCTTGACCCGCTTGGGATGGTGGCGCAGCAACGCCTCCACGGCATGCACACCGTAGACCTTTTCCAACTGACTCATCGTTTCGCCTTACGCTTGCTCGGCTTGCTACCGCTTGTCTCGGCCTTGGCCTTGGGCGCAGGCGCGCCCTTGCGATGGCTGGACGTTTTCTTCGCCGGCGCCTTGCCGCCGCTCTTCTTGGCGCTGTCGAGCAGGGCCTTCTTCACCTCACGGCTTTTCTGCACGTCGGTATTGCCCATGCCGCTCGGCTTGCCGCCACGGCGCGCATCATCGCCCTTGTCGGTCTTGCCCTGGCTCAGTTCGAAGTCGATCTTGCGCTCGTCCAGATCGACGCGCATCACCTTGACCTCGACGCTGTCGCCAAGGCGGAAGCTGCGGCCGCTGCGCTCGCCGGACAGGCGATGATGGACCGGATCGAAGTGGTAGTAATCGGCCGGCAGCGCGGTGACATGCACCAGGCCCTCGACGTAGATGTCGCGCAGCTCGACGAAGATGCCGAAGCCGGTCACTGCGGTGATCACACCGGCGAAGGTCTCGCCGACGCGATCCTGCATGAACTCGCACTTGAGCCAGTTGACCACGTCGCGCGTCGCTTCGTCGGCGCGGCGCTCGGTCATCGAGCATTGCTCGCCGAGTTTTTCCAGGGTCGCCTCGTCGTACGGATAGATGCGCGCCTTGGGCATGCTCGCCGCGCCAGCGCGCTCCACGTGCTTGGTTTCACGCTTGGAGCGGATCACGCTGCGAATGGCGCGGTGCACCAGCAGGTCGGGGTAGCGACGGATCGGCGAGGTGAAGTGGGTATAGGCCTCGTAGTTGAGACCGAAGTGGCCCTCGTTCTGCGCGCTGTATACCGCCTGGCTCAGCGAGCGCAGCATCACGGTCTGGATCAGGTGGAAATCCGGGCGTTCGCGGATGCTTTCCAGCAGGCGCTGGTAATCCTTGGGCGTCGGACCGTCCTTGGACTTGCCACGCTGCAGCGACAGCCCCAGCTCACCGAGGAAGGCCTTGAGCTTCTCCAGACGCTCCGGCGGCGGACCATCATGCACGCGATACAGCGACGGAATGTCGTGATCCTGCATGAAGCGCGCGGTGGCGACGTTGGCCGCCAGCATGCATTCCTCGATCAGCTTGTGCGCATCGTTGCGCTGGGTCGGGCGGATCTCGTCGATCTTGCGATCGGTGCCGAAGATGATGCGCGTCTCCTGCGTCTCGAAGTCGATGGCGCCACGCTCGTGACGAGCGGCCACCAGCACCTGGTAAAGCGCATAGAGCTGGTTGAGGTGCGGCAGAACCTCCTTGTACTCGCTGCGCAGGGACTTGCCCTCGCTGCTCTTGGGATCTTCCAGCATCAGGCTGACCTTGTTGTAGGTCAGGCGCGCGTGGGAATGGATCACCGCCTCGTAGAACTTGTAGTCGACCATCTGGCCGCTCTTGGACATGGTCATTTCACAGACCATGGCCAGCCGATCGACGTGCGGGTTGAGCGAGCACAGACCGTTGGACAACTCCTCCGGCAGCATCGGCACGACGCGCTCGGGGAAGTACACCGAGTTGCCGCGTTCGGTGGCTTCGGCATCCAGGGCGGAGCCGGCCTTGACGTAGTGCGACACGTCGGCGATGGCCACGTAGAGTTTCCAGCCACCGGAGAACAGCTTCCAGCGACTGCTGTTCTTCTCGCAGTACACGGCGTCGTCGAAGTCGCGAGCGTCCTCGCCATCGATGGTGACGAAAGGCAGGTGCCGCAGGTCGATGCGCTTCTCCTTGTCCTTCTCCTCCACCTCGGGCTTGAGCTTGCGCGCCTCCTTGATCACCGCCTCGGGCCAGACATGCGGAATGTCGTAGCTGCGCAGCGCCACGTCGATCTCCATGCCCGGCGCCATGTAGTTGCCGATCACCTCGACGATGTCGCCCTGCGGCTGGAAGCGCTGGGTCGGCCAGTGGGTGATCTTGATCTCGACGAACTGGCCGATGCGCGCGCCGGCGGTGCGTCCCGGCGTGACCAGCACTTCCTGCTGGATCTTCGGGTTGTCGGCCACCACGAAGCCGATACCGCTTTCCTCGTAGTAGCGGCCGACGATGCTCTCGTGGGCACGGCTGATCACTTCGACGATGCCGCCTTCACGGCGGCCGCGACGGTCGAGACCGGCCACACGCACCAGGGCGCGGTCGCCATCGAATACCAGGCGCATCTGCGCCGGGCTGAGGAACAGATCGTCGCTGCCGTCATCCGGCACGAGGAAGCCGAAGCCGTCGCGGTGACCGCTGATGCGACCGCAGATCAGGTCGAGCTTGTCCACCGGCGCGTAGGTGCCGCGGCGGGTATAGATCAGTTGGCCATCGCGCTCCATGGCGCGCAGACGGCGGCGCAGCGCCTCGAGCTGGTCCTCGGTGTCGAGGCCGAATTCCTCGACCAGCTGCTCGCGGCTGGCGGGCGAACCCCGTTCGGCCAGGTGGGCCAGAATCAGTTCGCGGCTAGGGATGGGGTTGTCGTATTTTTCCGCCTCGCGGGCGGCCTCGGGATCGAGGGATTGCCAATCGGCCATGTAAAAGGGATTACCTATGCTTATGTATAAAGGTTGTATGCCATACGTCTATTGAAGCGCGAAAAAGGCATTCGCGGCAGCTTTTCCCGTGACAATAATTTTTTTGGGGTCAGGGGTTTACAAGGTAAATGCCCGCCCGTATAGTTCGCGCCCACAGCGTCGAGCAGACGTTGTAACACGAAGCCGATGATGATTCATCGTTTTCAGTGCCCAGGTGGCGGAATTGGTAGACGCGCTGGTTTCAGGTATCAGTGGTGGCAACACCGTGGAAGTTCGAGTCTTCTCCTGGGCACCAAATTTCGTGAAGTGGCTTGATAACCCGCTTTGCAAATAACGGATGCAACGCTCCGTGTCGGCAACGACGAACATTGCAGTGTGCCCAGGTGGCGGAATTGGTAGACGCGCTGGTTTCAGGTATCAGTGGTGGCAACACCGTGGAAGTTCGAGTCTTCTCCTGGGCACCAAATTTCAAAAAACCGAGTCAGATGACTCGGTTTTTTATTGCCTGCAAAACGCCGGTGCGCCGTGCGCACCATGAGCTCAGCAGCAGGCCAGCGAGGTGCGCACGGCGCACCCTACACCCGGAACTGCCCCAGACTGGCCTTGAGTTGCGCCGCCAGCTCGTCCAGGGCCCGCGCATTGCCGGCAATCGCCGCCACCGCTTCGGCGGCATGCTGCGCTTCGGCATGGATGATCTCCACACGCCCGCGCACCGCTCCCGCGCCCTCGGCCTGATGCGCCGCGGCCTGAGTCGCGGCGTTGATTGCGCCATGCACCTCGTCCACCGATAGCTGCACCGACTGCTGCAGGCGCGCACTGTCGCGCAGCACCTCCAGCCCCTCACTGCCCTGCGCACCGGCCTGGGCGATGGCCGCCACGGCCTCCTGCGCGCCACGCTGCAATGCCGCAATATGGGTCTGGATATCCCCGGTCGATTGCTGGGTCTTGCTCGCCAAGGCTCGAACCTCATCAGCCACCACGGCGAAACCACGACCGCTCTCGCCGGCGCGCGCCGCCTCGATGGCGGCATTGAGCGCGAGCAGGTTGGTCTGCTCGGCAATCGACTGGATCACCGTCAGCACCACTTCGATCTGCTCGCTCTGCTTGGCCAGCCGCTCGATCACCGCCGAGCCGTCCGCCACTCGCGCCACCAGCCCCTCGATCAGAGCCGACAGGCGCTGGGCGATGACCGCATTCTCGTGCGCCGCCTGGCGAATGGTATCGACACGCTGCAGCGCCTCCTGCATGGCCTGGCTTTCCGCCTGCGCCTCGTCGGCCATCTGCTCCAGCGCCTGCAGACTGCCGGCCACCTCGTCACGCTGGCGCCCAGCAGCCGCCTCGGCCGCCACACCGCGCTGGGTCAGGCTGCGAATCTGCTCACTGGTGCGCAGCGCCACCTCACCGGACTCACGCACGATCGGCTGCAGCTTGGCGATGAAGCGATTGACCGCATCGGCCATCTCGCCCACTTCGTCCTGGCTGTCGATACTCACGCGCCGGGTCAGATCACCCTCACCCGCCGCCAGGTCGTTGAGCGCCGCACTGAGCAGGCGCAGGCGACTGAGCACGCGCCAACCCAGCACCAGGGCCACCGCTACCAGCGCCAACGCACCGACCAGCAGCAACCCCAGGGCGATGTTCCAGCGCAGCGAATCGGCCGCCACGCGCACCGACTCACCGCCATTGCGTGCCATTTCCTGGGTGTAGCGCTCGGCCGACTGCAGGCGCTCACGCAGCGCCCGCGTCGCCTCCTCGGAAGCGCCGGCCAGACTGCTGTCCACCAACTCGCCCGCGCCATTGACCAAGGCCCCGAAGCGCCCGTCCAGCGCCGCCAGCTCGCGCTCGACCACATCCAGGGAAAGGCCCATCTGCACCTTGCCGATTTGCGCCCCCATGGGGTTGATGTCGGCCTCGACCAGATAGACCCGCGGACTGCGCGAGGCGGCATCGACCAGTTTGTCGAGTGGCGAATCCCCCTCCCCGGCCGCGATCAGCTCACGTACCTGCGCGCTGCTGCGATTGAAATTGCGCGTCAGACGCTTGCCCTCGGCGTCATAGATGATGGCGAAGAGCACCGCCGGATCCTGCTGGGCGATACGAGTCAGGGCGGTGAGCGCCGGGATATCGAGATCCCAGATGGACTTGGGCGCAACACCGGCGAGCAGTTGCGCCAGGGCCTGGCCGGATTGCTTGAGATTGCCTTCGAGCACCACGCGCAATTGCGCCTGCTCACTCTTCAGCTGGCTGGAAAGCCCCTCGCCCAGTCGCGAGCGCGTGCTGCTGGCCAGCGCGGACAATCCCTGACTCATCTCACGCTCGGCAGCGCCCAGCTCCTCACCCAGACGGCGACTTTCACCACCCAGGCGCTGCGCCAGATCCTCGACCATGCCATCGACCGAGGCGCGCATCAGCCATACGGCCAGGCCGACCTGCACCAACATGGCCAGACCAAGGGCAACGAACACCGGGCGCAGCAGACGGCTGCGCAGCATGGAAACGATGGCGAACACTGGGAACACTCCTCAACGACCGTAACAGCTATAACGGCGACTTCCGGGATTTATTGAGCACAAGCAAGGCGCATGCCCAACGCCGAGGCGAAAAACAGCGATCAGCCAAACGAGCAATCCGCAGCATGGATGCAAACGGCTCTCCTGGCTCCGCCAAGCGCAGGCCACAAAAAAGCCGCCCGAAGGCGGCTTTTCAGCACGGTGGCGATCAGGCAAACGGATGACGCAGCACGATGGTCTCGTTGCGGTCCGGGCCGGTGGAGATGATGTCGATCGGCGCACCGACCAGCTCTTCCACGCGCTTGATGTAGGCGCGAGCCGCCGCCGGCAGGTCTTCCAGGGTCTTGGCGCCCAGGGTGGACTCGCTCCAGCCCGGCATTTCCTCGTACACCGGCTGCAGACCGAGGTAGCTGTCGGCATCGGTCGGCGCATCGACCAGCACCTGGCCGTTGGCGTCCTTGTAACCGGTGCAAATGCGGATGGTTTCCAGGCCGTCGAGTACATCCAGCTTGGTCAGGCACAGGCCGGAGATGCTGTTGATCTCGATGGCGCGACGCAGGATCACGGCATCGAACCAGCCACAACGACGGGCACGACCGGTGGTGGCACCGAACTCGTGACCACGCTTGGCCAGGAAGGCGCCGACGTCATCGAACAGCTCGGTGGGGAACGGGCCGGAGCCGACGCGGGTGGTGTAGGCCTTGGTGATACCGAGGATGTAGTTCAGGTACAGCGGACCGAAACCCGAACCGGTGGCGATACCGCCGGCAGTGGTGTTGGAGCTGGTGACGTAGGGGTAGGTGCCATGGTCGATGTCCAGCAGCGAGCCCTGGGCGCCTTCGAACATGATGTCCTTGCCTTCACGACGCAGGTCATGCAGCACGGCAGTGACATCGGCCATCATCGGCTTGAGCAGCTCGGCGTACTCCATGCACTCGTCCAGAGTCTTCTGGAAGTCGATGGCCGGTTCCTTGTAGAAGTTGACCAGCTGGAAGTTGTGATAGTCCAGCAGCTCGCCGAGCTTGGCGGCAAAACGCTCGCGGTGGAACAGGTCACCGACGCGCAGGCCGCGACGCGCGACCTTGTCTTCGTAGGCCGGGCCGATACCACGGCCGGTGGTGCCGATCTTGGCATCGCCACGGGCCTTCTCGCGCGCCTGGTCCAGCGCCACGTGGTAGGACAGGATCAGCGGGCAGGCAGGGCTGATGCGCAGGCGCTGACGCACCGGCACGCCCTTCTCTTCCAGCTTGGTGATCTCGCGCAGCAGGGCGTCGGGCGCGACGACCACGCCGTTGCCGATCAGGCACTCGACACCCTCACGCAGGATGCCGGACGGAATCAGGTGCAGCACGGTCTTTTCACCGTCGATCACCAGGGTGTGGCCGGCGTTGTGGCCACCCTGATAACGCACTACGGCAGCGGCCTGCTCGGTGAGCAGGTCGACGATCTTGCCCTTGCCCTCATCACCCCACTGGGTGCCCAGGACGACGACATTCTTACCCATAAACTTGTCCTCTTCGCGCAAGCTTCGATGCCGGCCGCGGGCCGGCGAAAATGAATTCAGGACGCCAGGGGCGCCACCTGCCAACGTCCATCGCGCAGGGCCAGCAGACGGTCACAGCCTGCTTCGCGCGCATCCGCCTCGCTCTGTCCGGGCAGCGCCTGTACCACGCGCTCACCCTCACTGCGCAGGCGACGCACGGCCTGCCACAGATAGAGATCATGATTGTCCGGCGCCCACACGCCGCGGACCGCCTCGTCCAGGCGCATGTCGCCCAGCGTCACCAGGGTCTTCAGGTCGGTGGAGAAACCGGTTGCCGGGCGCGCCCGGCCGAATACCGCGCCGGTATCGTCGTAACGACCGCCCTGAGCGATGGCACCGCCCTCGCCCGGGACGAACGCGGCGAATACCACACCGGTGTGATAGTTGTAGCCGCGCAGCTCGCCCAGGTCGAAATACAGCGGCAGCTCGGGGTAACGCAGCTCCAGCGCATCGGCGATGGCCACCAGCTCATCGAGCGCGGCGTGCACCGCATCCGGCGCCTCGACCAGCGCGGCCTGAGCCAGATCCAGCACTTCACGACCGCCGCACAGCTCGGCCAGCGAGCGCAGCATGTTGCCCAGCCCGGCCGGCAACGCCGCAGTCAGCGCCTCGATCTCGTCCATGGCCTTGCGCTGCAGCGCATCGAACAGCTGCTGTTCGACCTCGCCGGACAGCCCGGCGGCCCGCGCCAGGCCACGGTAGATGCCGACATGACCGAGGTCCATGTGCACGTCCGGTACCGCGGCCAGCTCCAGGGTCTCGACCAGCAGGCTGATCACCTCGATGTCACTGGCCGGGCTGGCGTCGCCGTATAGCTCGGCGCCGAGCTGGATCGGGCTGCGCGAAGTGGTCAGTGCACGCGGCTGGGCATGCAGCACGCTGCCGGCGTAGCACAGGCGGTTCGGCCCTTCGCGGCGCAGGGTGTGGGCGTCGATGCGCGCCACCTGCGGCGTGATGTCGGCGCGAAAGCCCATCTGCCGACCGGACAGCGGATCGGTGACCTTGAACGTACGCAGGTCGAGATCCTGACCGGCACCGGTCAGCAGGGATTCCAGGTATTCGATATGCGGGGTGACGACGAACTCGTACCCCCAGCGTTGAAACAGGTCCAGCACCTGACGGCGGGCTGCCTCGATGCGCGCCGCCTCCGGCGGCAGTACTTCTTCGATGCCATCTGGCAGCAGCCAGCGGTCTACCGTTGCCATTTCGCCATTCCCCTCTTGATCCGGGCGGCACAAGCCTTCAGTGAAGCAGATATAGAAGGGCAGTACCCAGCAGCATGCTGGCCAGCCCCATCAGGCGCAGTCGGCGGTCGGGCAGGCGAGCTGCCAGCAAGACCGCTCCGCGCCAGTGGCGCGGATAGAGGAAGGGCAGGATGCCTTCCAGCACCAGTACCAGACACAGTGCGATGCCGAGTTCCTGCCACATGATTCCCACAGACGCAAAAAAGCCGGGATTTTCCCGGCTGCCGCATGATACCACGCTAAAAGGCTCAAGCCACAAGCTTCAAGCGACAAGTGAGCGCCAGGCTTGAACTTGTGGCTTGCAGCTCGCGGCTTGCAGCGGTTTTAAGGCTTGGATTTCTCCAGGTAGCGGAAGAAATCGCTGCCCGGGTCCAGCACCAGCACGTCGCGCTTGTCCGCGAAGCTTTCGCGGTAGGCCTGCAGGCTGCGGTAGAAGGAGTAGAACTCCTGATCCTGGCCGAAGGCACGGGCGTAAATGGCGGCAGCCTGGGCATCACCGTCACCGCGCAGCTCTTCGGCTTCACGGTAGGCTTCGGCCAGCAGTACGCGGCGCTGACGGTCGGCATCGGCGCGGATACCTTCGGCCAGCTCACGCCCCTTGGCGCGGTGCTCGCGCGCCTCACGCTCACGCTCGGTGCTCATGCGCTCGAACACGCTGCGGTTCACTTCACGCGGCAGGTCGATGGCCTTGACCCGCACGTCGACCACCTCGATACCCAGTTCACGCTCGGCGGCGCGATTGAGGGTCGCGGTCACGTCGGCCATCAGCGCATCACGCTCGCCGGACACCGACTCGTGCAGGGTGCGCTTACCGAACTGGTCACGCAGCGAGGCTTCCAGACGACGCGCCAGGCGCTCGTCGGCGACCTGCTTCATGCCGGAGGTGGACTGATAGAAACGCTCGGCATCCTTCACCCGCCACTTGGCGTAGGCGTCGACCATCAGCGCCTTCTTCTCCAGGGTCAGGAAGCGCGAGGAGGTCGAATCCAGCGTCAGCAGGCGACCATCGAAGATGCGCACCTGGTTGACGTAAGGAATCTTCACATGCAGACCAGGCGGCACATCGGGATTGACCACACGACCGAACTGCAGCATGACCGCGCGCTCGGTCTGCGCCACGATGTAGAAACTGTTCCACGCCACCAGGGCCAGAACCACGGCCACGATCAGGCCGATCAGGGACTTGTTGCTCATCAACGGCTCTCCCGGGTACGCAGGTTACGCTGGGACATATCGCTGCTCAGCGGTACGGCAGGATCGCGGCTCATGCTGCCACTGCTGCTCGAAGCACTGCCGGCGGAAGAGCCGCCGCGGCTGTCGATCATCTTGTCCAGCGGCAGATAGAGCAGGTTGTTCTGCCCCTTGTCGCCGGTCACCAGAACCTTGCTGGTGTTGCTCATCACTTCCTGCATGGTGTCGATGTACAGACGCTCGCGAGTGATCTCGGGCGCCTTGCGGTACTCGGCCACCAGCTTGGTGAAGCGGTCGGCCTCACCCTGGGCGCGGGCGATGACTTCGTCACGATAACCGTTGGCTTCCTCCAGCAGACGCTGGGCCTGACCGCGCGCTTCCGGAATCACGCCATTGGCGTAGGACTCGGCCTGGTTCTTCTCGCGCTGCTCGTCTTCACGGGCACGGATCACGTCATCGAAGGCTTCCTGCACTTCACGCGGCGCCGCAGCGCTCTGGATGTTCACCTGGGTGATGGTGATACCGGTGCGGTAGTTGTCGAGGAAACGCTGCAGGCGCTCGCGCACCTCGCTGGCCATCAGCTCACGACCCTCGGTCAGCACCTGGTCCATCTCGGTGGAGCCCACCACGTGGCGCACGGCGCTGTCGGTGGCGTGCTGCAGGCTGACTTCCGGCTGGTCGACGTTGAGCACGAAGTCCTGCAGGTTGCTGACGCGGTACTGCACGGTCAGCGGCACTTCGATGATGTTCTCGTCCTCGGTCAGCATCGCGCCCTGCTTGCTGTATGCGCGCTCGCGAGTGACGTTTTCCTGGAACTTGCGATCGATCGGCGGGAAATAGATGTTCAGGCCCGGACCGACGGTTTCGTGGTACTTGCCGAAGCGCAGCACCACGGCCTGCTCCTGCTCGTCCACCACATAGATGGCGCTGTACAGCCAGACCACGGCCAGCAGGCCGAGACCGACGAACAGCAGGCCGAAGCCACCACCGCCGCCACTGCGACCGGAGTCGTCGTCACCACGTTTCTTGCCACCACCGAACAAGCCATTGAGGCTTTCTTGCAGCTTGCGGAACGCTTCGTCGAGATCCGGCGGCCCCTGCCGGCCACCGCCTTTGCGGCCGCCCCAAGGGTCTTGATTGTTCGAGTTGCCACCCGGCTCATTCCAAGCCATAGCGTTCTCCGTACTGATAAAGCGAAGGCGCGCCCACGGCGCGCCGGCCAATGCTACCGAAAGCCCCTTGGTAACGGCAAAGCCGCCGCCCCAGGCTTTATTGC
Organism: Pseudomonas sp. GD04158; assembly: GCF_029834875.1. Lineage (NCBI taxonomy): Bacteria > Pseudomonadati > Pseudomonadota > Gammaproteobacteria > Pseudomonadales > Pseudomonadaceae > Pseudomonas > Pseudomonas sp. GD04158. The sequence continues at coordinate 58,753 of NZ_JAODYT010000022.1, forward strand.
AAAGTATGTTGCTCGATGAAGGCCTGAGGCTCCAGACCTTCGCGACTCACCAGGCGATTGAGCTCGATCCGCGGCAGACGTACCGACAGCAAACTCTGCCCCTGCTCGTCGTGCCCCTCGCTCTGCACCGCCCCCAGCTCGAAGAACTGCGCACGCAGCCGTCCCAGACGCTGTGGCAGCTGCAGCACACCGACGAACAGATCTTCGCCCAACAGCTCCGCCACGGCCTGACGCAACAACTCCAGACCACGCCCCTCTCGGGCCGACAACCAGACTCGCTGCGGCTTGCCATCGGCATCGCGCTGAATCTGCGGCTCGACACCTTCCAACAAATCCAGCTTGTTGTACACCTCGAGCATCGGCAATTCATGCGCGCCGATTTCCTTGAGCACCGCCTGCACCTGCTCGATCTGCGCCATGCGCTCGGGCTCATGGGCGTCGATCACGTGCAGCAGCAGATCGGAATTGCTCGATTCTTCCAGCGTAGCGCGGAAGGCCTCGACCAGTTTGTGCGGCAGATGGCGAATGAAACCCACGGTATCGGCCAGCACGATCGGCCCCAGGTCATCCAGCTCGAGCCGGCGCAGGGTCGGGTCGAGCGTGGCGAACAGCTGGTCGGCCGCATAGACCTCGGAAGCGGTCAGGGCATTGAACAGCGTGGACTTGCCGGCGTTGGTGTAACCCACCAGCGACACCGAAGGGATGTCGGCACGCTTGCGCCCGCGCCTAGCCTGCTCACGCTGGCTGCGCACCTTCTCGAGCTTCTGCTTGATCTGGCGAATGCGCACGCGCAGCAGGCGACGGTCGGTCTCCAGCTGGGTTTCACCCGGCCCGCGCAGACCGATACCGCCCTTCTGCCGCTCGAGGTGGGTCCAGCCCCGCACCAGGCGCGTGCTCATGTGATCGAGCTGCGCCAGTTCGACCTGCAGCTTGCCTTCATGGGTACGCGCGCGCTGGGCGAAGATGTCGAGGATCAACCCGGTACGATCGAGCACGCGGCATTCGAACGCACGCTCGAGGTTGCGCTCCTGGCTCGGTGTCAGGGTGTGATTGAAGATGACCAGTTCGGCCTCGATGGCCCTGACCTGGTCGCGCAGCTCCTCGACCTTGCCGCTACCGATGAGGTACTTGGCGGTCAGACGGCTGCTGGGCACGCTGAAGAAGGCGACCATGTCGGCGCCCGCCGACATGGCCAGCTCCTGGAACTCCTGGGGGTCTTCGCTCGCCTCGGAGTCTTGGCCTTCCAGATGAACCAGGATGGCCCGCTCACCGCCCTCATGACGCTCGAAGAACAATGCAGCCCCCTATCAGGCGTTACCCGGCTCGGCATCGGCCTGCTCGGAGTCGCCAGCGCTCGGCAGGCGCACCGGACGGCTGGGCACGACGGTGGAAATGGCGTGTTTGTAGACCATCTGGCTGACAGTGTTCTTCAGCAGGATGACGAACTGGTCGAAGGACTCGATCTGGCCCTGCAGCTTGATGCCGTTGACCAGATAGATGGAAACAGGGACGCGTTCCTTACGCAGGGTATTCAGGTAAGGGTCTTGTAGCGAATGCCCTTTTGACATGTGCCGCACTCCTTTCAAGGATCAATTTCAATAATTTTTAGTAAGTAAACAATGGCATCAGGCCGCCCCACCCCCAAGGATAGACGGCCAGCGGCAAGGTCTCATTTCAATATGGAGACGCTTTCCAGGTATTTCAAGGTGCGAGGCAGATTGTCGCAGGCCAGACTGTCCAGCCACTGCAGATCGCCCCATCCCCGCAACCAGGTGAACTGACGTTTGGCCAACTGCCGAGTGGCAATGATGCCGCGCTCGACCATTTCCTCCCGTGACAGCTTGCCGTCCAAGTACTCCCAGACCTGGCGATAGCCTACCGCCCGTATAGACGGCAATCCCGCGTGCAAGTCACTTCGACTGCGCAGGGCTTCGACCTCTTCGACGAAACCCTGTTCCAACATCGCCTGAAATCGTTGTGCGATGCGCTCATGCAGAATCTGGCGCTGCGCCGGCGCGATAGCAAGCTGAGCAACAGTATAGGGTAATTGCCCGCTGGCCGATGTGCCCCCTTCGGGATTTCCCGCGGCCTGACGCAGGCGGTGCTCGCTCATGCTCATTCCGCTGACGCGATAGACCTCCAGCGCGCGGGTCAGACGCTGCGGGTCATTGGGATGGATGCGCGCCGCGGACTGCGGATCGACCTCGGCCAGTTCCCGGTGCAGCGCCTCCCAGCCTTCGACGGCGGCGCGCGCCTCGAGCTCGGCGCGCACGACGGGGTCGGCACTGGGCATGTCCGCCAGGCCTTCCAGCAACGCCTTGTAATACAACATGGTGCCGCCCACCAGCAGCGGAATGCGCCCGCGCGCGGCGCTTTCGGCCATGGCGGCCAGGGCATCGGCGCGAAACTCCGCCGCCGAGTAACTCTCGGCCGGGTCGCGAATGTCGATCAGGGCGTGGGGAAACTCCGCCAGAACGGCCTTGTCCGGCTTGGCGGTGCCGATATCCATGCCGCGATAGACCAGTGCGGAATCCACGCTGATCAGGTCGCACGGCAGCACGCGGGCCAGCGCCAGGGCCAGATCGGTCTTGCCGGCAGCGGTCGGCCCCATCAGGAAGATGGCCGGAGGCAGCGCGGCAGCCATCAGCGACCTCGCAGGAACAGCTTGTCGAGATCGTCCATGCCCAGCTGGGTCCAGGTCGGACGACCGTGGTTGCACTGGCCGCTGCGCTCGGTCTGCTCCATGTCACGCAGCAGCGCATTCATCTCGGGGAGGGTCAGACGCCGGTTGGCGCGCACCGCGCCGTGGCAGGCCATGGTCGCCAGCAGCTCGTTGAGATGGGCCTGAATGCGGTCGCTGGTGCCGTATTCGAGCAGATCGGCCAGCACGTCGCGCACCAACTGGGTGGCCTCGGCCTGCTTGAGCAGGGCCGGAATCTGGCGAATCGCCACGGTTTCCTCACCCAGGCGCTGCAATTCGAAGCCCAGGCGCTGGAACCATTCCCCGTGCTCTTCGGCGCAGTCGGCCTCGCGCTGACTGAGGGCGATGGACTCGGGCACCAGCAGCGGCTGACCGCGCAGGCCTTCGCTGGCCATGGCCTGCTTCAGGCGTTCGTAGGTGATGCGCTCGTGCGCCGCGTGCATGTCCACCACCACCATGCCCTGGGCATTCTCGGCGAGGATATAGACGCCCTTGAGCTGCGCCACCGCATAACCGAGCGGCGGAATGTCGCCCTGCTCCTGTGGCAGCGGTGCGGGCTGCGCCCCTGGCAGCGGCGCGAAGTATTCGCGATAGGCCGCCTGCGCTTCGGCGACCGGAACCCCGGGACTGCCGGCCGGCTGCTGATAACCAGCCCCGGCGCCACGCCAGGCCGGCTGCGGGTTGGCCACGGGCGTTTCCAGCACGCTGGCGGCCAGGCCCATTTCCCCCTGCGGGCCGAATTCGCCCGCCGCCAGCCCCGTGGCTCGCACCATGGGCATGACCGCCGCCGGCGCCGCGACCTGATCCTCCGGGCGCACATCGGCCAAGGCACGATGCAGGGTGCCGTAGAGGAAGTCATGGACCATGCGGCTGTCGCGGAAACGCACCTCGTGCTTGGTGGGGTGCACGTTGACGTCCACCGTGCTCGGGTCGATCTCCAGGAACAGCACGAAGGTCGGATGGCGGCCGTTGAACAGCACGTCGCGATAGGCCTGGCGCACCGCGTGGGCGACCAGTTTGTCGCGCACCATGCGGCCGTTGACGTAGAAGTACTGCAGATCGGCCTGGCTGCGCGAGAAGGTCGGCAGGCCCACCCAGCCCCACAAACGCAGGCCGCCGCGCTCGATCTCGATGGGCAGCGCCTGTTCGAGGAAGGCCGGGCCGCACACGGCGGCGACGCGGCGCGCGCGACTGATTTCGTCGCCGGCCTCGTGCAGGGCGAACACCGTCTTGCCGTTGTGGCGCAGGTGGAAGGCCACGTCGAAACGCGCCAGCGCCAGGCGCTTGATCACTTCCTGCAGGTGATCGAATTCGGTCTTCTCGGCGCGCAGGAACTTGCGCCGCGCCGGAGTATTGAAGAACAGGTCACGTACTTCCACCGAGGTGCCGACCGGATGCGCCGCAGGCTGCACCCGAGGCTGCATGTCGCGCCCTTCGGTTTCCACCTGCCAGGCCTGATCGGCATCGGCGGTGCGCGAGGTCAGGGTCAGGCGCGACACCGAGCTGATCGAGGCCAGCGCCTCGCCGCGAAAGCCCATGCTGAGCACCGCCTCGAGGTCTTCCAGCTCACGAATCTTGCTGGTGGCGTGGCGCGCCAGGGCCAGCGGCAGGTCGTCGGCGGCGATACCACCGCCGTCGTCACGCACCTTGAGCAGCTTGACGCCACCCTGCTCGACTTCCACGTCGATGCGCCGCGCACCGGAGTCCAGGCTGTTTTCCAGCAGTTCCTTGGCTACCGAAGCCGGACGCTCGACCACCTCGCCCGCGGCGATCTGGTTGGCCAGACGCGGGCTGAGCAGATGAATACGGGACATAACGCTCACTACTGGGCCGCCAGCGCGGTGGCGGGAATCTGCAATGTCTGGCCGACCTTGATCACGTCGCCATTGAGGTTGTTGGCGCTGCGCAGGACCGCCAGGCTGATCTGATAGCGCTGGGCGATCAGCGCCAGGCTCTCGCCACGCGCTACCACGTGCTCGCGCGGACCGGCGGCGATCTTGCCCTCGTCGCGCAGCCAGGCGACATAGGTGCCAGGCGGCGGATTTTCGTGGAAGAACTGCTTGACCCCGGAGGTGATCGAACGCGCCAGCGCCTGCTGATGACTCGCGGTATGCAGCTTCTTGGCCTCGTTGGGGTTGGAGATGAAGCCGGTTTCCACCAGGATCGACGGGATGTCCGGCGATTTCAGCACCATGAAGCCGGCCTGCTCGACGCGGCGCTTGTGCAGCGGCGTGATGCGTCCCATGTTGCTCAGCACCTTCTGCCCGACGTTCAGGCTCGAGGACAGCGAGGCGGTCATCGACAGGTCCAGCAACACGCCGGCGAGCATCTTGTCCTTGTCGTCCAGGCTGACGTTGCCGGCACCGCCGATCAGGTCGGACTGGTTCTCGGCGTCGGCCAGCCAGCGCGCGGTCTCGGAGGTGGCGCCGCGCTCGGACAGCGCATACACCGAGGCACCGAAGGCGGAAGCCCGCGGCGCGGCGTCGGCGTGAATGGACACGAACAGATCGGCGCCCTTCTTGCGGGCGATCTCGGTGCGTTTGCGCAGCGGAATGAAGTAGTCGCCGGTGCGCACCAGTTCGGCACGGAAGCCCTTCTCGGCGTTGATCTGCCGCTGCAGTTCGCGGGAAATGGCCAGGGTCACGTGCTTTTCGTATTGCCCCTTGACCGGAGACAGCGCCCCCGGATCCTCCCCCCCATGACCGGCGTCGATGGCGATGATGATGTCACGCTTGCCGTTGGGCACGGGGGTCAGCTTGGGCGGTGGCTGGGTCGGCGTCACCGGCACGGGCGGCGCGCTGGCGGCGACGCTGGGCGTCTGGGCCGCGGGCGGAGTACTGCCCTGATCGAACAGATCCACCACCAGGCGATGACCGTACTGCTGGTTGGGCGCCAGGGAGAAACTCTTGGGCGTGACCGGCGCCGACAGGTCGATGACCACGCGCAGATCGTCGGCACTGCGCTGCGCGCTGCGTACGCCGGTGATCGGCGTGTTGGCCAGCGACAACTGTTCGAGATTGGTCGCCAGCTTGGCGCCGCTGACGTCGATGACGATGCGATCGGGCGCCGCGAGCGTGAACACGCTGTGCTGCACCGGGCCGGACAGGTCGAAGACCAGGCGGGTGTTGTCGGGCGCGCGCCAGAGGCGCACGCCCCGCACGTCGGAGGCAGCCAGCACCTCGGCAGCCAGGGCCGCCCACAACACTCCCACAGCGGTAACCAGCGCGCCTATGCGCATACCCAACCCCATCGATTCTTATCTATGCCTTGCTGCTCAGGACCTCGCACCAGGCATCCCCGCGAGCCCCGTGCCCCTGCAGCAACAGCGAACGGCCGCCCGCTTGGGGGCTAATGGTAATGTCCAGGTCGGGCTTTGGCAAAACGCCCGCGCCGCGCTCCGGCCACTCGATCAGGCAGAGTGCATCCCCCTCGAAGTAGTCGCGGATGCCGAGAAACTCCAGTTCCTCCGGATCGACCAGGCGATAGAGGTCGAAATGAAAGGCGCGCAGCGCACCGATTTCGTAGGGTTCGACCAGGGTGAAGGTCGGGCTCTTCACCGCCCCGGCATGGCCCAGGCCGCGCAGCATGCCGCGCGAGAGGGTGGTCTTGCCCGCCCCCAGGTCGCCATGCAGATAGATCACTCCCACGCCACCGCTGGCATGCGCGATACGCGCGCCCAGGGCAAGCATCGCCGCCTCGTCGGCAGCCTCGAGTCTCAACTCAGACAAGGACAGAACTCCTCCAGTAACTGACGAATGGTGTCAGGCAGATCGCCAGCAGCCAGCCCACGCCCCTGCCTGCCGAGATTTTCGCCCGCATGCGCGTGCAGCCACACCGCCAGGCAAGCGGCATCGAAGGCCGTCATGCCCTGCGCCAGCAAGGCGCCGATCAGGCCCGCCAATACATCCCCCAATCCGGCACCGGCCATGGCCGGATGGCCGCGATCACAGAGCGCCAGGCTTCCGTCCGGAGCGGCGATCAGACTGCCCGCCCCCTTAAGCACCACCACCAGACCAAAGCGCTGGGCCAGCGCCC